>CAKZQF010000043.1 GCA_937139475.1 uncultured Gammaproteobacteria bacterium
ACACTAGCTAGTGGGTGTCTCAATCGCTAAAGGCTTGGATAGATGGATAAAACAGCAAAAATAATGTGGGTGATTTTTTGGGTACTAGTGTTGACCGCACTAAGTTATTTCTTCCAAGACCAAATAGAGCAAAAGATTAATCCTAACCAACAGGTGAACTCGACTATTAATGCGGGTCGCATTAGCGTCACGCTTGCGCAAAACGCTCATGGTCACTATGTCGCTAACGGCACAATTAACCAACACCCTGTCACTTTTCTGCTAGATACCGGCGCCACCAACATCGCCATTCCCGCTCATTTAGGGCAAGTTCTCGGATTAAAGAAAGGTAAGACACAGCGGGTTAGAACGGCTAACGGCACAATTAATGTCTCTGCCACAACCATCAATACCCTGACCCTTGGCGAAATAACACTCACCCAATTAAAAGGCCACCTTAACCCCGGCATGACAGATAACACAATTTTACTAGGCATGAACGCACTCAAGCAGTTAGAATTAGTCCAAAAAAATAACACGTTAACTTTAATTCTTTAACCTGAATAAGTAGAAAAAATGATTTCAATAATAAAAAAAGTTATCGGCAATACACCTAAACAATGGGCAATTTTTTCATTTGGCTTATATTTTTTAGTTTTATTACACTATTTCCAATTAAATCAGGGCGGTAGCGGCCTTAATCACCCGATGAATCCACTTGGATGGATAATAGTTTCTGTAGTAATTGCTTGTGCTTTAGTTCAAATCGCAAGAAGCGGTCATTTTAGATTTAATTACTTATCAAAAAACTTTGCTATAGCTTGTCTTATTCTATTAATTCCACTGGTTTATTCTGGTGAGACGGGTTGGTACAGCCATCAAAGGTTATTGGGGCTTTTTGCAGGCTTAGCCCTGCTATTTTCCATTCAGCAGTTAAATTTTAAGCGGCGAGACTATTTTAAGGTATTTTTCTTTATAATCATTGCGGCCGCCTTAGAATCTACCTTAGGATTATTTCAATATTACGTGCTGCCTTACTTTCCTGAGTTGAATTTAAACACAGCACGCCCATCCGCCTTATTTTTTCAACCAAACGTAGCCGCTTCATTTTTCGTAATTGGCGCTTTGCTCTCTCTTGTCGCATTACAGAGAGGCCCAAAGAAAACAGCATTGCTAGGTTATTTTTGCTATTTTTGTACCCTAACCTGCGCTATGGCGATTGGCCTTTTACAGTCTCGCACCGGTTATATAGCAGCTATTGTTGGTAGTATACTATTGCTAAGCCACTCAAGCGCGGTAAATAAGAAATGGCTTGCAACTGTGACTTTAGGCATCCTCATTAGCGTTATCTCAATTAACTCGCTAGAGCGCTTTTCTCGAAGCAGTGAAGTTTATGGTCATCCAGGCTTGCGCGTCCAGATTTATACAGATTCACTCGAAATTATTGCTAAGCGCCCACTAATGGGCCATGGCTACGGCAGTTTTATTCCCACCTATTTAGAACATCAAGCAGACAAGCTACACAAAAAAAATACGGGCGAGAGTTATCGGCCAGCATACAAAATGGATCACCCCCATAATGAGGTACTTTTGTGGCTAGTTGAAGGAGGCTTAATTGGTCTAGCTGCTATGCTGCTAATATTTTTTACTATATGCCGCGTATTATTTAGAGCTCAAAAGCAGCGTTTACTGCTACTGGCATTATTATTTCCTTCTGCATTTCATACACTAACTGAATTTCCATTCTACCAAAGCGTTGCCGCATGGATGGTGTTTATTATCTTCTGTGCTTTTGCTTTACCACAGACTCAATGCATGACTATTTCCACATCAAAAGCTAGTGTTTATCATTTAACTGCAACTTTGCTCGTTATCATCACCACACTTTATATGGTAAGCATACTAATTAGCCAACAAAGAGTGAGTAGAACCGCTGAGGATCCTCAGAGTGCAGTAATCCTAAATACAGCATTACCATTTGTCTCGGACAGTTTTATCGAACTGAGAAATCAACAGCGGCTTAGTATCTCAATGCAACGGGGGCTAGATAGTGAAGTAAACTATTACTTCAATTGGGCGGGTAAAGTGAATCAGGTTGCTCCACGACCCAACAGATACAAAAACCAATTACTAGCTGCGTTATACTTCAAGAAAATCGAACTTGCTAATAAAATACTAGCGCAAGCAAAGGCACTTTATCCGACAGTAGATTGGCAAGAGCAAGAAGAATGGATAAACCAACGTAAAACTGAAATCAGGCGTACTAATCAAACCGCCAATCCAGTAAACTAGTACCCATAAAATTAATCGATAAGTAGAATACAATATGTTGCAAGATGATATAAAGCGCAGTGTAGAGCTTGCGTTAGCAGAAGACCTTAGTTACCAAGATTATCGCGTTGGCGATATTACCGCCAATTTAATTCCTGAAGGGAATCGCAGTGAAGCCACTATTATTAGTCGTGATATGGCGGTATTTTGCGGTAAAGCTTGGGCAGAGGAAGTATTTAAACAACTAGGTGGTGAAGTGGCAATTCATTGGTTAGTTGATGATGGCGATGTGGTTGCACCAAACGAAGTATTATGTGAGCTATCAGGCCCTACTCGGATTTTGTTAACTGGCGAGCGAAGCGCACTTAACTTCATTCAAATGCTTTCGGGTACCGCAACCGTAGCTAAAGAATATGTTGATGCGATTGAAGGGACCAATACTCGGTTACTCGATACCCGTAAAACAATCCCAGGGCAACGTACTGCACAAAAATATGCAGTGAAATGTGGCGGTGGTGTTAACCATCGTATTGGTTTGTTTGACGCCTACCTGATTAAAGAAAATCACATCATGGGCTGCGGCGGTATTGAACAAGCAATCAGTAAAGCGCGCGAACTCCATCCCGACAAACTAGTAGAAGTTGAAGTGGAGTCACTTGAAGAACTAGCCCAAGCGCTAGATGCTGGCAGCGATATTGTGATGCTGGATAACTTTGATATAGCGATGATGCTAGAAGCGGTAAAACTGAATACTGGTCGCGCAAAATTAGAGGTTTCAGGGAATGTTACTATTGAAACAATTTCAGACTTCGCCAAGACGGGAATTGATTACATCTCTGTAGGGGCATTAACTAAGCACGTTGATGCGGTTGACTTATCGATGCGCTTAGTCAATTAGGCGGTTATCTTCGCGGCATCGAATATAAAAAGCCGGACATTCATTCCGGCTTTTATTTTGAATAATAGAAAATGATTTTAGTTAGTAGAACATAATCCGGCTGCTAAACAAGAACTTTTCGTAGCATCACTAGAAACGGACCAAGTAGCACTACCAGACCCTTTAGTTGCTACCAATGTAAATGTATAGTCAGTTCCACCGAATTCAGTGCCTTCAGCAGTTACTAACACTTCTGGAGCAGCACTATTACCAGTAATCGCCACTGATTTAACTTTAGCTCCAGCAGCCCAATTAGTTGCAGAGGCAAGTTTAGAACAATCATTCTATGATGTTTGGATACACATATCAATCGCTGTTTTTGCAGGAGTAGCGGCTAAAACAACTTCACTAAACTTAGCACGATCTGAGTAAGTTTTGTAAGCCGGCAATGCTACTGCTGCCAAAATACCGATAATCGCTACCACGATCATCAATTCGATTAGGGTAAAACCTTGTTGTACTTTTTTCATAAATATATCCTTTTTAGATATTCAATGGCTGAATTTTTTGACATTTAACCATGTCAGTTTATTGATGAACACGCTCTTATTTTATGACTAACTTCCAGCGACTAATACTTTATTCGTAAAAAGCTGATTAAATATCATGCAAATCCAACGGTCACAATAAATAGGTTAACGTAATATTTTGTGCTAAACCACCCATTTTCTTTAATTCGATCTAAAATTCATGATGTTAGGATTT
>CAKZQF010000044.1 GCA_937139475.1 uncultured Gammaproteobacteria bacterium
TAAGTTTGTACTCTCATCTTCAGCTTAGACCTGTGTCTAAGACACAGGTCAAGCGCTTCCTTATGATTTAATGTACTCAGCTATTGCTTTTATCTGTTGCTCGTTTAGCGGCATTTTAGGCATAGGAGAAGATGAGTTATTAAACTGAGGATTTTGGAGCTTCTTAATAAAGAAGCCGATCCCTTTGTTTTTAATCGTTTCATCTAACGCTGGGCCAACAGTGCCACCATCACCTTTCAATGAATGGCAGCCTTGGCAACCAAATTGAGTAAACAATTGCTTTCCATCAGGCGCAATCATCTTTTCTGGCGCTACTTTTTTTGCCAAAGGTACGCTTTGGCTAGTTAGTTCCAAAAATTCAAGAACAGCTTGCGTTTCTTTACCTGTTAAATGCGCCTTTTCTCGCATATGCGGCATAATGACTTTCCATTCGGGAATAGAAAATTCATGAACAGCGCGAGCGTTATGGCATCTTGCACAATTGTTATTGATCACTTCCGCACCGGAAATTTTCTCTTCTGCATGAGAGCTAAAAGCAGACAAAAGAGATAGGCTGACAACCAGTAATATTTGAATAATTGATTTCATTTAAGTATCTCCCTTAAAAGCCATAGCTGTATTGAATAGCAAAGCGCTTGTCATCTTCACCATCGTGAACGGTGGTATCTTCGTATGTCGCCTTAATGACAGCTCGGCTGTCTAACCAGTAATTAATGCCATAAGCCCAACGTTCCGCTTCGTTAATTTTATTGGTTTCGGCATATTCAACGACGAAATCTGTCCCCTGTAATACATTGAACATTTTTCCAGCCATAAAGGTTGCTTGGAGATACCAACCATTGCGATCAAATGTGATCACTTTGTTTTCTTCATGTTCATCTTCTTCGAAGGCATCGGTTTCTGTTTTGATGTATTCCCCTCTGACGATGTAATGGTTACCAATCCAGTTGATATCAAAGCCAGTTGCTGTAAATCCTAGCTCTTCATCATCATCATATTTTGCCGTGTAATAGGAAGCGCCAACCTCAATGCCCGGAAGAAAGGCATACGCAATACGCCCCCCAAATGCTTTGTCAGAGTTGTTATCCGCACTCGTTGCTTCAAACGCGAGTTCAGGAAGTTCCAAAGCGTGATCATCAACTTCTTCATGCTCGTCTTCCTCTTCAGCATGTTCATCGACAACCTCTTCTTCGTGTCCATCCTGCACAGGCTCTTCATCATGGGCATCTTCTTCATCGTCATGTGGAGCCTCGGCAGCAAGCCCGTTTGTCATGTATACATCAAAGAAAATTTTCTGATTTTTACCCAAAGGAATAATGTGTTGAATGCCAACACCAATATCACTCATCACAGGTAACAAACCTTGCATGGGTTGATAGCCACCATGACCGCCTAACCCGCCATAAATACCGGGAGAGAACGCAGAGCGATTAATCCAGCTAGGATGTAGATTCGGTCCATACTGGCCGAATGGGAGTAGAAATTTTCCTGCGGTAAAAGTCGTTGTATCGGAAAGGAAATAATGAATATCAGCGTATTCAAGCTCGATTTCAGTTTCCCCATTTTCATCAACTGAGATTTCAGTTTCAGCTTCTACGTGCATTTTGTCATTGAGACTAAACAAGAAAATAGGTACAAATCGCGCACTAAATGCACTTGTATCCATCAATTTACTGTCTTCGTATTTTACATCTCCATACCCCACTAACGCGAAGCGACTATTATTTTGTTGTTCATTCGCTAAGAGGTGCCCACTCGCAACAGCGGTAGCTATTGCAAATGGCAATAATTTGAGCATGTTCATCATGCCTCCCAAAAATATTGTGCTAATTGTTCAAAACAGTTGGTTATTTAAACCAATGAATATATCGTTCTATTTTTGATGGGAATGGCGAAAAAAGACGCACTGATCCCGTGATTAGCTAATAATTGGGGGACGATAAGGTAAGAGATGGATGCCAGAGGCTGGCGGGGGTATCCGTTGAATAATTAAGTCTAAGTTAATATTGCTGCTACTTTCTTCTTCCTCCTGCACAAGATAGGCATTTAAATGAAAGCTTGCACAAAAGCCTCCTTCGCAGCATAGACAATCACCAGCTTTACATTTTTCACACTCTTCATCGGCATGATTGTGTTTAGAATCTTGCAAATTTTCAGTGTGATGGTGGGTATTGTCATGCATTGTTTGATGGTGCATATTTTTGCTTGGTTGCATAATATGCGTATCGGAAGAGTCCTTATGATGTTCTTCACAATTCATTGGTTTAGCAATAGCAAAGCCATGCTGCGTGAGCAACACAGTTATCATCACTATTTTAAACCATCTGAAAGTTTAGACATTTTAATTCCTTCTATAGCACCATAACACTAACAGATTATCAAAACACTTTCATGACACAGGTCAACATTTGTACTTACAGCGATATTTTTAGTCATTTAAAATTCTCCGTTGTTTGACTATTAAATTAGTGTGACCAATGAATGTGCTTGATTTTCCATTCACCGTTTTGCTTTTCGAGAACCATTGTTTCCATGCCTTGATAATCACGCTCTTTGCCTTTGTATGTACCTTGAGTGTGGCTACGTGAGGCAGATATAGCGGTGTTTCCAAGTACCGTCACTTGGTGTTCTAGTGTTTTGCTCTTCATAGAAGCGAAATATTTCATATCCGACAGCATATGGTGATGTGCATATTCATCAGCACTTCTTTCAACACGGCCACCCTCGTAGATGGTCACATCATCAGCCAACTGTACTCTTGCTAGCTCCTTATTACCCGTTTCTAGTGCTTGATGAAATGCCAAAACAACTTTTGCAGCAGGGGTATCTATACCTTTAAACAAACCTTTGTCTTTGTTCTTATTGTAGTGGTCAACTGATATTGGTCACCGATTTATAAGTATTCCAGTATCTTCGCTCAGACTCATTTGGCGTTAAAC
>CAKZQF010000045.1 GCA_937139475.1 uncultured Gammaproteobacteria bacterium
TCTTGAAAACCGGCAACGGTTTATCCCGTTCTAGGGTTCAAATCCCTATCTCTCCGCCACTTACATAGAGAAGCCCGTTAACATTTGTTTGTTGACGGGCTTTTTGCTTTCTGGGGCTTAGTTGATGTAATTCAACGGTTTATTTCCACACCTGTTGCTAGGCTTTAAATCCCTATCTCTGTGCCACTTACATAGAGAAGCCCGATTACATTAATTTGTAGCCGGGCTTTTTGCTTTTCAGGGCCTCGCGCAGCTAGTTCACAAAGTGTGGCAAGGTCAAAGCTCTTATGGCAATGAGCTCTATTCTTCATTTTCAAATCACCCATTGAACGGTTTGCCCACGGAAGAGTGGAATTGCTATTTAACACACCTCCCAAAGCAACAGCAATGCGTGGTCGGGCATTGTCGAAATAGTACTGTGCTATGTAAATCCCCTTAAACCGTATTGGGAAATTCAAATGAAGGGGGGCTATGCGATCCCATTACAGGGGGATCGGATATTTCCACTGCACCGGACTGATTTATCGTTTGTTGGTTAATTACTAAATTATCAATGAATAACATTGTCGCTATGAAATTGTGCCTAATATCAAATGGTTAGATATAATTTCGTCATGTTAACGAAAAAGTCTTGCACCATCTCAATCGTTTGAGGTAGTATTTTGTGAGTGAGTTAAAAAAGGTCTTAGTTTTAAGCCTTAAGCAAATAGAGCGTGTCGCTAATATATTTTGATGGCTGTTGTACTCAACATTTTGCTACGAGTGATCTCTTAAGGAAGCAACTTGAAAGGTCAAAAAAACGGGGCTGGTTTGGTGTTAATTAAAGACAAATAGTATTCATTAGAAACTTAGAAAATAGGAAGTAACTGGTACTGACAACAATTACTTTTAACTTTAATCAATAGGCTAGTTTGCAGTTCTAACTGTAAAGGGGAAAATAGAATGAAAATAAAACGCTTCAATATGGCTGGAATGGCCGGAATATTATCAGTGACTTGCTTTATTAATGTAGCATACGCAAACGTTATTTCTACTGAAGAGTGCCGGGAAGCAAATATTGCGAAAACAGGAAGTTGTCTTTCAGTGAGCCAGTGGCATCAAAATGGCGACGATTTTGGTGGCTTAAGAGTCATGAGTTATGCTGATGATTTAGTCTTAGCGGTTAGTAAAGATGGTGTCTATGATAAAGCCATGCTATTTGAATCTATACCCGGTTATCATTGGGCTACCTATGAAGAACAAAAAGAACGCCTTGATGCCTACCGCGCAGTAAATCATTACAGCACGATAGATGGTCGTAATTATCACAATTTAGGTGGTTGGGTTAAGTACGACTTTAACGGGATAGAGCGTCGCGATTTCATTTATTCGAATACGCATGAAAATCAACGAACGGTATATACAGGTATTCGAGAATACCAAAATAATTCTTCAAGCTATTCTTTTGACGAACGCTATACTGATCCTGAGCAACCAACAGTAGGTGAATGGGCAGGTTTTGTTCTTATTAAAGACGCTGATCTACCACTAAACCCTGTAAACGTACCGCCAGCAGTAAGTTTATCAGTTGCACAAAACGGTCATACAATGAGTACCGTTGATGCTGAAGCTGGTACAGTGACGGTAACGGCATCTATTACTGATGTTAACGAACAGGACATTCACCAAATTAGTTGGAATGTGGGTGACACACCGCTAGTTGATTTAATGTTTGATGATAATGCTCTTACCTTTGAGTTTGATCCAGGTACCCTTGCAGGCGCTGGCACGTACGGCCTGTCGATAGTTGTAAGTGAAAGCAACACCACCGAAGTTTACGGCTTCGGAATTGATACCCAAATTATTGTTGAAGACTCATTAGCGGCACTAGCTGATGATGTCGACAGCGATGGTGATGGAATATTTGATGCCGTTGAAGGCTACAGCGATAGTGATGGCGATGGTATTGCGGACTATTTAGACAGCAATAGTGATACCAAAATGTTGCCTATTGGCAATGGCCAATCAATGCAAACCACAGAGGGGTTAACACTTCGTATAGGTGATGTGGCACTTTCTGCAAACGGTTCAGCAAGTGCTAGTGCTGCCGTTTCTGCTGACGATATTGAATCCTATGGGGGGGCAGGTGGCTCTAGTGTAGAAAATAGTATTGATGCCTTATACGCCGCGCTATCAAATATCATTAATTTTAATATCTCAGGTTTAGCTGCTGTTGGTGATTCTGCTGCCGTGGTTATCCCGCTAGCTGATGGCGAGAGCATCCCCGAAGCTGCCATTTATCGTAAATACACGGAACAAAGTGGCTGGTTTACTTTTGTTGAAGACAACTTAAATACAATAAAAAGTGCCGAAAAAGACGCTGAAGGTAATTGTCCGGCGCCACTTGATGAAGCATATACTAACCTTTTATCAATTGGTGATGATTGTATTCAGCTTGTAATACAAGATGGCGGCCCTAATGATGCTGATGGGGTAGCGAATACTGTGGTGAAAGATCCTGGTGTCCTAGCCTTGATTAAAAATATTCCGCCTAATGTTGTTGTTGAAACCGAATTCACAGTAAATGAAGAAAGTACTGTTTCTATTGATGCATCAGCTACAACCGATGCTGAAGGCGATGATATGGTTTTCTTATGGCTACAAACCGCTGGTACGCCTGTCTCACTTAGCGGAGAAAATGAAGCGGTACTTTCATTTGATGCACCATCAATTTCGTCGCCTGAAACGTTAACCTTTAGATTGATTGTAAGTGATGGTAATAACATTCCGGATGCAGATATTAATGTTAACGTTGTTCCCTTTAACGACGCACCAACACTAACCCTTGAGGGCGCTGGCTCATACAAGGAAGCTGATGTGGTTATGTTAACGGCAGTAGCGGCAGATGCTAATAATGACGCCATTACTTACCAGTGGGAGCAATTATCGGGTCCCACTGTTGAGCTGCTAAGATCGGGTGAAAATAAACTTAGCTTTACTGCACCGTTAGGCGCTGAAACTAGCAGTATGAAGTTTATGGTTACGGTATCAGATGGTGTGGAAACTGTTTCTGAAACAGCCACCGTGGTCATATTAAATAGAGAGCCTCTAGATAGTAGCGGTGGTGGCTCTATGGGCTGGATATTAGCATTAATTGCTTTGGGTTTGTTCAAGCGTAAATTAGTTAACTAAGCTCTTAAATTAATTTATGCAACCAAAGGTATTAAACTACTAGTATTTAATCTTTTAGATTAATAACACGTTAAAACGCTCTTAGTCCGCTAAGGGCGTTTTTTTTAAGCATAACGAAAAGTCGCTGCGTAAGCTCTATGGGGCGGGCCGAAAGTTTGAATCGCTGAATAATACAGGGGCCGGGTATATCAATTTTTTAAAGATTTCATATACCTAGGAGGTTGCAAATAATGGACTTAGCCATAAAGGAAATTGTCTGGAAGTTAGCCTACGGCCAACATCAAGGCTGATCTAACTTGCAGCCAATTAATTATTGACAGAAAGTAGCGGCTAGAGGTAGACTAACTCAAACGTTTGAGGTTGGTTTCACAGTTAAATATAATTAAATAAGCGTGAAACGAGTAAAGCTAATTGCAATGGGTATAAATTATGGGTAACAGTAATTTTTTAATTAATAGTCGCATCGACTCGATAGATGTTTTTAGGGCAGTGACGATGTTTTTTATGATTTTTGTTAATGACTTATGGACTTTAACGAATGTCCCTTCATGGCTCGGGCACGTGAAGATTAATGTAGATGGCCTGGGTTTTGCTGATGCTATTTTTCCGATATTTCTTTTTATCGTTGGTTTATCTATACCCCTTGCCATTAATCGTAGTATTGAAAATAAAAGCGGCACCGTTAAGATTATCAAGCATATTGGTATTAGAACTATTGCGTTAGTGACTATGGGGTTATTTATGGTTAACTACAAATACCTTAATACGGACTTGCTTCACATAGATAAACACCTATGGAAAATTTTAATGGCGGTAGGCATATTTTTAGTTTGGATGCACTATCGTTCTCTTACGATTTTAAGTCAAAACCAGATAAAGCTTCTGCAGTTTACTGGTATTGCCTTGCTTGGCACGCTAGCTATTACCTATCAAGGCGGTGCCACTGATAATCCGCACTGGATGAAGACACATTGGTGGGGCATATTAGGTGCTATTGGTTGGGCTTATCTTGTTAGTGCGCTACTTTATTTAGCTATCGGCCAGCGTATTGCCTTGCTAGCAGGGGCTGTCGTCTTATTGCACTTTTTTAATGTTCAGGAATTTGGCGCTTTTATTCAGGGAACTCCAGCAGTAGGTGAGGGGCGCCCAGTAATAGACTTTATAGTGAGTTCTTCAAGGTATGCATTAGTGATGTCTGGTGTGCTAGCAACTGTAATTTATTTACGTTTAAGTCAAAACGGGCAACAGCAATGGTTTTTTTACATTCTTTTGGCTTTAGGTGCTATTTCTTTGATTTATGGCTTCTTACTCAAGCCGTATTGGGGAGGAATTTCAAAAATTAGAACGACGCCGTCTTTTACCGGTATTTGCGCAGGCATAGGCTTCTTGGGTTTAGCTGTTTTCTATATTGTGGTCGATAAGTTTAAATTTAAAAAATGGGCAGATCCTATCGCACCTGCTGGCACTAGCACCTTAACATGTTATTTATTGCCTTACATTATTTACCCTGTTATTGCTTTGCTTGCGCTTAAATTACCAGAATATCTGACGACTGGTTATGTGGGGATTTTGAAATCATTACTCTTCGCCTACTTGGTGATTTATTTAACCGGACTACTGGGTAAAGTAAATATTAAATTGAAGGTTTAATTACAGGAATTTTAAAGGGTAATATGAGATGACAGAACCTAAGAGCAGCCGCTTATTATCTATTGATGCCTTAAGAGGCTTTGATATGTTTTTTATTGCCGGTGGTGCCGCTGTATTTTTGGCAATGAAAGGAATAACAGGACTTCCTTGGGTTGATGGGCTGGCGAATCAACTTACTCACGTACCTTGGCATGGTTTTGTGTTTTGGGATCTTATTATGCCGTTGTTTCTGTTCATTACTGGTGTATCAATGTCTTTTTCTTTGAAAATAGGCCTTGAGAGAGGCTTAAGTAAAGCGACTCTTTATAAGAAAGTAGCGACCAGAATGATGATTTTGATTGGCTTAGGCATTCTCATTAAAAATACTGCAACGCCAATCTTTGACCCATCAGAAATTCGCTTTGTGAGTGTGCTGGGACGAATTGGCATTGCTTCTTTTTTCGGGGCGTTGCTTTATCTTAACTATTCAGCCAGAGGGCAAGTTTACTGGATCATGGGTATTTTAATGTCCTATTATGCCATGCTCTTTTTAATCCCTGTTCCAGGGTATGGGGCTGGAGATCTCTCTTTTGAAGGCAATGTTGTTGGTTGGATTGATAGATCATGGTTACCCGGTCGCTTACTTCAAGGAACATATGACGAATTGGGTCTGCTTACGCAACTACCAGCACTTTGTATAACCGTCTTTGGTTGTTTGGCTGGCAAGATCCTACAAGACAATAGAAAAGGCAACGATAAAGCGCTAACCCTTCTGGCTTTGGGGGCAGGAATAGCTGTTCTGGGGTTGTTATGGGGACTTCATTTCCCAATCAACAAAAAACTTTGGAGTAGTTCTTTCATACTGTTGACCAGCGGTTTGAGTTTTATGCTAATGGCGGCTTTCTATTGGATTATTGATGTAAAAGGTTATAAAAAATGGGCCTTTTTCTTTCAGGTTATTGGCTTAAACTCACTCACCGTATATTTCTTATATAACTTTATTAAGTTTGGTCCTGTATCACACAAGTTATTCGGTGGTATCTATGCTCCATTGCCTGTGCCATGGCACAGCGTTTTTCAAGCGTTTGGCGCCTGGACTCTTATATGGTTATTTTTATATGTACTCTATAAAAATCGCTTGTTCGTCAAAATATAGCAGGCTATAAATAAAGTAATTATATAGCACTGCGTAGGCCCTTTCGCTCGCTTAAAGATAACAGCCTCTGCTACAGGCAGAGGTATTTTCGATGGTCAGATAATAAGGCTAAAGTGAGTGCCAAAAAAGGTAATAACCCCTCATTTTAGCTGTCTCCAGCTAATCTCTTTCTATTCTAAATTTCTGAGCTTGACTTCAGACTCTTTGGTTTCATAAAAAAATTTGCTTTAAAAGCAACGTGATTGCAATCCCTACCTAGCTTATAACGCTATATATCCATTCTATTTTTTTAACTCTAAGATTTTTCCGCAATACCACTTGATAAGTCACTAAATTTATCATAGGGTAAACTCAAACGTTTGAGTGTTGTTGGTGGTGGGTTTTGGTGCTGTTATCTCAATCGTTTGTGTTTTGTATTTTTACTAAGCCAGTGCATAGATATTGGGTAAGCAAAATTAAATGTACAAAAGGGAAGGGAGTGAGATGGCTATGCATCTAGTTTTAAAAATAAGATTAATAAGCGTTTAAATATGCAAAAACTACATAGGAACAAATTATGAACCATAAGTTATCTGCGATTGCCTTAGCGGTGCTATCGGCAACTTCGTTAAGCTTCTCAGCGTTGGTACATGCGGAAGAAGCAAAGCAAAAAAAAGAAGAGATTGAAGTTATCGAGGTTACAGGAATACGAACTGCACTTGGCAGCGCGCTAGCAGAAAAGCGAAGTGCATTAAATGTTAAGGAAATCATTCAAGCGGAAGATATCGGTAAATTACCTGATAATAACTTAGCTGAAGTGCTGGAGAATATCTCTGGAGTGCAAATTTCTCGTAGCCAAGGGGTAGGTACAAACGTACAAATTCGTGGTACTGGTGCTAATAGGGTTGAAATAAATGGTGTTTCTACGGTTAACGCGACAGGTGGCCGTACAGGTATTAACTTTTCAGATTTGCCGGCGGCGTTAATTTCATCGGTAGAAGTAACAAAGTCACCAACAGCTAAAACTATCGAAGGTTCGGTAGGTGGTACTATTAACTTACGTACTATACGCGCTAATAATTTAGACGACACCTTACTACAATTTCGCGCTCAAGCTGAGAGCAGTGATTTAGCCGACTCAACCACGCCTAGATTTTCAGGGACCTTCGGTGATAACTGGGAAACAGATTATGGTAAAGTGGGGGTAGTACTTACAGGTAGTTATGCTGAGCAGGATGTTGCTTCAATTAACCCCAGATTTGACCGAGATGCGGGGGTTCACCCTGACGCTGATAGAGACTTTCCTTCCGAAGAAGAGTTTTCATATTTGCCTATCCAGTTTTTGAAATCGCCTTTTAACCAAAAGCAATATACCACGACGAACTTTACCGGCTCGTTTGAGTTTGAACCTACAGACAATCTTAAGTTTTATGTAGATGCCACTGTCAACGATCAGGAGGTATTGCAATCAACCAGTGTTTTACATGGCTCTGGTGTAAGTAATAGTGAAGTTCGTGAAAATGCGGATAATTTTACTTTTGAAACCAGAGACTTCGGTACGTTAGATTCTATCAATGGCCCTTTGCATCTAGGTGAAATGACAGTCGTTACCAGCGGCATCCTACCCGCCAGTTCTGGCGCAAAACTTGACCCTAACCTTAGAATGGAGACGGCAACTTCCCCACGGTTGACTAAATCCAATGTATTTGCTTTTGGCACGGAATGGGTCGGTGAAAAGTTGCGAGTAGCGGGGGAAGTGTCTTATTCGGACTCTGAGCAAAGCTCGCCCACAACTCAAGGCCAATTAGACTTTATCAATCCACGTTCAGCACAGCCAAGTGCTGACACATCAACAGATGATAATGGTACACCTTTAGAATTTAATTCTAGTGGTGGTTTTATGGAGTGGGGTATTGCCCAAGGTTTAGCGACGACACCTACTACCGCTGAGTTACTTGACCCTGCTAACTATGCGCTTGACAAATTTGAACAAAAAAACACCAACTCAAAAGGTGAAGAGTCAGCGGCAAGACTAGACTTTAGTTATGACGTTTCTGATGACTTACCTTATTTTACTGACATCCATGCCGGTGTTCGATGGAATGAAGCTAGCAGTACTAGAAACTATGTAAAAGCCACAAAATACATTAAGGGCTGGGATCGACCAAGGGCCGATTTATTTGCCGACATAGTTACCACTGGACCGAGCAACTTTGATGGTGCTGACGGCAGAACATTATTTATTCCTGACTTTTTAATGTTAGACCCTCAATTAGCGCAAAATAACCCGCAAAAACTTGTTGATAGTATTAATACCGCTATCATTTTAAATAATGCGGCAACCGGTAATTCGATGTCATTAATAAGTGAACCGTCAGATCAGGCAACGAGCTTTTTTGATATCAGCGAAGAAAGCACAGCTTTATATTTGCAAGGTGATTTTGAAACTGAGTTTGGTGACATAGTTGTCGCTGGTAACGCGGGTGTGCGCTATATTACTACCGACATTAGTTCTACTGGTAATCAAAAAATTGATGGCGAAATTGAAACATCTAATCAAAAATCGAGCTATTCATTTACCTTGCCTAGACTTAACGTTATGGCTGAATTGACTGATGATCTTGTGGTAAGAGTGGGCATGGGCAAAGATGTTCGTCGACCAAGTTTCTCAGATCTATCGACTTCAACTAGTTTTGGTGATTCACCCACTCAAGTGGTTAAAGTAGGTAACCCAGACCTCGAACCAGAAACGGTGATGTCTTATGATTTGTCGTTTGAGTATTACTTTGCAGAATCTAGTTTGGCAAGCATTGGTTTCTTCCGTAAAGAAAGAACTGATATTATTGCTACTAGTGTCAGCCAGCCTGCGGAATTTACAAGCCCAGAAGGATTTCAGCAGCGTTATGTTGATGGTGACTGTAGTGGTGGTGGCATCCATAACCCAAGCGTACCTGTCCATGCCTATGATATTTTCTCAAACCGCACTGATACCGGTGGGGGGATGTGCGTACCACGCGAAGCGAAAGAAAATAACGACGAGACTGAAACTCAGCAAGGTATTGAGTTAGCATTTCAATATGATCTGTCAGGGTTTGAAGAAGAGCTAGGTTGGGCCTCGGGTTTTGGTGTGATTGCTAACTATACGTACCAAAAAGCTAGTGAAAAATCGACAATATTCCGTACCGGCAAGTCTGGTTATCAAAAAGCCTTCCAACGTACAGATGGTGCAGGTGGAGTTTATACCACGGCTACGTTAGATGATGATTATCTAACTCAGCGTGCAATATTAGATAACTTGTCTGAAAACGCTTATAACTTAACCGCTTATTATGACAAACACGACCTAAGTGTTCGTGTACGTTATACTTGGCGTGATGCCTACACAAATAGCAATACCAACTTAATCGGTGGACTAGCTCCAGTGTTTGAAGCGAGGGGACAACTAAACCTGTCCGTTGGTTATGACATTAGCGATGCTGTTAGTGTAGGTCTATCTGCGGTTAACTTAACGCAAGAAGATGCCACTCGTTGGTGTCTAAATGATGGTGCGTTGCTGTGTGAGCAAAATACATCAGATCGCAGAATCACTGCGGGTGTCACTATTAAGATGTAACAACGCGCCAAGGCATAGCGTTTGGTATTATCAAGTTAAATAGCGATGAATTTTCGATAGTAAATCAGTGTAGTAGTTACGGTAAGTACAAAGCATAACTTAACAGATAAAACCCTAGCATTAAATTTAATGCTAGGGTTTTTTTATGGCTTTTTGTAAGGTTACGATAGGATATATGGCTTACAAATGTTCTTATACAATGAAGGAGATTGGTTAGTCTTACGATCCAATGTTAGCCATTTTAAAGTTAGGTAAATAAAGCGGTAACTCGTATTGTCCAAATTCTGCTATGGCGTGTTTTATGTTGTTACGAACTATAGGAGAAACTCATTACAATGTGAGCGTGGCAAGAGACGTTGGATTCAAGTCCTTGTTGCTAGAAGTATCTTGATAAACCATGTGTTTGGCACTGGGAGGTAATACCAGCATCATTTGATTCGGTGATGTTCCCTAAGCTGCTACGGGTACTCGTGGAGTTTAAGCGAATAGATAAGTAGGCATAAGTAACAACGTGATGAGAAAAACTAGCTGAGGCATGTGTTGTTACTTATTAAAAGAATACCTAACCGCATAAGAAAGCGGTCATTGTTTTATACTAAATGGTATTAGATATGCTTGTTTTATCAACGGCTTTGCAAGGTGAGAAGGTTTGTCATTCCCTTAATAATAATTAACCTCACTCGAGCGAGGTTAATTATTATTCGTCCTTATCTCATTGATAGCGTTGGATGCTCTGTGAGGGCATCTATTTAATACATTCGGCTAAAATCGAGCCTAATCAAGACTGGCATCGATTTCTCTTACGGAGAAGTATTTATATTCAGCAGTTAAAACACCGGTATTACGGATAAGTACCGTGCCACCACCAGTGGTTATGATGTGATTGTTACTATAGGAACAACTAGACACATCTTCAGGCACGCTCCAACTACCATCATCAACCATTTCACCAACGAGCGTCCATTCCCCACCATTTGTAACATCACCATTAGAGGTTTTATCGATATAAAGCTCTAACTTAACATTGGTATCATTATTTATGTTATAGGCTATAAACTTCATGCCAATCCATTGTTCTGAAGGGAGTCTTCCAGGATAAAGCATGGTGCGTTTTGCTGTAGCGCCGTCAGTATGTTTAAGCTCTTTATAAAAATCCCAGTAGCCGTCATGTCTAAATCTTGCGTAGTACGTTGTTGCATCACAAAAGTCGCCAGAGCTGCTGTGACCATTAGGACCGCTCCGTAAGCCTATAACCAAACCGCCATTTGTCGCACCGTCGTCACCAATTCGTTTGTAATAAACTGTTGCTTCAACATTTTTAAAGAACTGTTCTGGGTTGGTCTCTTCATTACCGGGATATGGGTTGATATAAATACGAGGCTGGTTGCCACCACCCATTTCCATGATGCCGTTGCCATCGATTTGCAATACATCATCACCTCGCTTCTGACTCCAGCCAGTGGTATCGGAATAGTCTCGTCCATAAACCGTTCTTGAAAGGCCGTTGTGCCAAGCTGTAGACTCCCAGTCAGTGAAGCCAGTTGCTGTTTGGTATAATTTGGTAATACCAAATGAGTCTGTGTCAGACTCAACCGTGATAACAACATCGTCACTAACAACCAATTCACCATTATCTGCTGTTAACCTTAAGGTATATACGCCTTTGTCAGAAAAATCCGCACTGGTATACTCGGCTAACGCGTTAGCAAAAATGACCGTACCAGGGCCTGAAACCTTTGTCCATAAGGTAGTATAAGCCCCATCATAGCTAACTGTCGGAGCTAGATTCACTGTATTAGTCGGGAAGGGAATGCTTTGATCAATACCGGCCATTACCTTGGGCAACTGGCTGCTATTAACAGTAATGACAACGTCATCGCTTACAACAAACTCACCATCATCTGCTGTTAACCTCAACGTATAACTACCGCTTTGTGAAAATTCGACTTGCGTCAGTGTTGATAATTTATCAGCAAAAATCACATCGCTTGGACCTGCAATTTGTGTCCATAGAAGAGTGTATTCGCCATCATCATTTACTTCAGCCATTAAATCTGCTGAATTGGTTGGTAAAGTAATATTTAGATCTTCCCCTGACTTAACAGTAGGCGGTTGATTTTGCATATCATTAACTGTGATTATCACATCGTCGCTAACAGTAAACTCACCATCATCTGCTGTTAACCTCAATGTATAGCTGCCACTTTGTGAAAACTCTACGCTAGTATTAGTAGCCGATTGAGTACTAAAAGTTATACCTTCTGGGCCCGATACCAGCTCCCATAACACAGTATATGGACTACCATCGTTAACACTGCCTGATAAACTTACCGTGTTTTCCGGCAAAGTAATGCTTTGATCTTCACCTGCCAATACAACCGGTGCCTTATTAGTTGACTTTGTTGCTTGTGTTCCACTAGAGCTACTACCACAAGCAACAAGACATAAGCTAAGCGTGATAGCTATAACTGGCTCAACAATCTTTTTCATTTAATATTCTCCAATTTGTTCAACACTCTGTTGCAACGTTTCCTGATTAGGGAAAAATACAGTAATCATCACCGGGCCAAAATCTGATACCGAGTCCAGTTTAGATAGCCAAATAATTGTATATAACCGATTAGCTAAACATACTAACTCAATCGTTTGAGGTGGTGCAAGTGTTTTGGGGGACTGGGAGTAAACTCATCTTTTTTAAATTACCCATGCAATACGGTTTATTAAACTCAAATGAAAAGCTCCATTGTCAGCTTGTTTCGCATAACTAATGCCTCATTGTGAGTTGCTATCGATTTTATTTGCTTATTTATGTTCACTTGATGGAAATTTAAAAAAGAACTGTACTAACTCAAACGTTTGAGTTAGTGTGTTTTCTAGGCGGGGTTGTAAATGACGCTTCGGGGGCTGCTTTTAACAAAAACACGTCGCTGGTATCAAAGTGAATGCTTGTGGCGGCGTAGCCATAATAAGTAATACTGGGATTGCCAGTGCTGAGTATAAAACTTCTCAGTAAAATAAATCGATACTGATAACGAGCACTAATCAACACTTTTTTATTGTCATTCTTGCAGGTAAACACTATGAAAATTCAATGGATCCAAGACTTTTTGAGTTTAGTTGATACAGGTAGTTTTTCAAAATCTGCAGATATCAGAGCGACAACACAACCTGCCTTTAGTCGACGGATAAAAGCGTTAGAGGAGTGGCTTAGTGCTCCTTTGTTTGACCGTAGCGAATCACCTGTTTGTTTGACCGATTCAGGAGATAAATTCCTTCCTGTTGCAGAAGAAACTTTACATCGTTTATATCAGTGCAAGGAAGATATTTCTCGTAGAAATAACAATTCAGTAAATAATATTTCCTTTGCCGCTACCCATACATTATCTTCTAACTTTTTTCCTGGCTGGTTAAATAAAATTGAAGAAACGCTGGGTATACTAAGAACACGACTTGAGTCTGATCACATGGACAAAGGTAAAGAATCCTTAGTCAAAGGCGAATGCCATTTCATGTTGTGCCACACTCATCCCAAGGTTAACATTGCCCTTAATCAACATCACTATATTTCAGTGATTGTTGGTAAGGATCGATTGATTCCTGTGTGTGCTCCCAATCACGATAAACTGCCTTCTTTGCAGCTTCCTGGTAGCTTGGATAAGCCGATTAAGTATTTGGGCTACAATACGAGTTCGGGTGTCGGAAAAGTCGTGCAACATTTACTGTTGAAAAATAGTGAAACTGTTTATCTTGATACGGTTTTTGAGTCATACCTTGTTGGTGTACTGAAAAAAATGTGTTGTGAAGGGCGGGGCATTGCTTGGTTACCAGAACAACAAATTATCGAAGAGCTTAACAGTGGCAACTTAGTGAAAGCGCATGATGGGAGTATGGAGCATGAGGCATGCTGGTCAATTGATATTGACATTCGTCTCTTTCGGGCTCGTGAGGCTTTGCCTGACAACGCCGAACAACTTTGGCAATATGCTGTAGACAATGTAACGGTATAAGCGCACAACCATTCTTTTCAATTACTGCCATATTCACAACGTTTTGTCGTCGTGTTGCATAGCTTGCCGTCGATTGACTAATAGCTGGCTAAATAAAAGTAAGCTTATCAGTCAACTCATTGGTAAGTTGGCTTGCGTGACGAAGCTTTGTAGCAACAAATAAGTTAAACAGTAAAAAGAGGAAAACCTGAATTTAATGCGGTTATTCCTCTTATACCCTAGTCCGAATCAGAGTTAGTCAATGTTAATTCTCTCAACCTTTCCAACTAAAAATACATAGGAAAAAATAGCGACTACCATCAACACTCCAGCAATTACAAATGCGGCCATATAAGAACCGGTAACACCAATAATGTAACCCGTAATTATTGGTGCAAAAAAACCACCAAAGGCCGCGGCAAAATTTTGAATGCCAGCTACCGTACCTATAGTGCCTTGGGGAGCAATGGTTTGGCTAATTGCCCAGGTATTCGCGGTCGCTAAACCCATGCCACTAATGGCGATCAAAATCATGTACATAACATACTGAGGATCTTCGATAAAGGGTACTGGAAGAATTAATGAACCAGCTAGGAAGCCTGCAACAACAAAAGACTTTCTTACTTTACTTGGAGAGTGTCCCCTTCTAATGAAAATATCGGATACATATCCTGCACCAATCACCACAACAGCTAAAACACCATAAGTAAAACCAGACCACCAGCCGGTTTCTTTAATTGACAGTCCTAATTCATCGAACAGGTAGCTAGGCAACCAAGAGATATATAAAAACCAAGCATACCCATAACAAATATAACCCAATACAATGCCTTGGATTTTGGTGTTTCTCAGGAGTTTGCTAAGTGGTACTGTAACACTCGCTTCGCTGGCTTCATTTTCTAATGTACCTTCTACAGATTGCTGTTTAGCGCCTATTTTTTCTTGCTTGTTATAAAAATATAACCAAGGTATTACCCAAACTAATGGCACTAAACCACAAAGAATAAACAGCATTTGCCAGCTAAAATTTGCTAATAAGGCGCCAGCAAGAACTGCACCAATTGCTGGACCAAATTTACTGCCAGACAAGAGTAGGCCAGTCGCAAAACCGCGTTCATGTTGCTCAAAATACCGACCAACATAGGCATTGCCGGCTGGGCCTGAAATAGACTCCCAAACACCGAGTAATATACGCAAGATAATTAAATGCCAAAAAGCGGTAGCGATACCAAAGCAAGCTGCTGTCAATCCCCAGACAATAAACGCTATGGTGTAAGTTCGCTTAATACCAAATTTATCGACCATCATACCTGCGGGAACTTGCATCAATGCATAACCTAAAAGGAAGGAAGAAAAAATCCAACCTTTCTTTTCCGCGTCTAAGTCAAAGAACTCAGTTATCAATGGTGCGGCCATGGACATATTGCCTCTATCTATATAGCTATTAATCATGGCTATAACCAACAGGCCCAGTATCCACCACCTTATGCCTTTGACACTTTGCTGTGATGTTTTTAATACTTGCAGTGGCGATGACAAACTAATGTACGTTTTAGTTAGCGCATTTTTCATCACTAAACTCCTGGATTTATTATGAGAGATTGATTATCAATTGATGCATAAACGCAGACGATTTCGTTAGCGCCTATAAATTTCTGAGGCAATCGCTTTACCAAGGTCAATAGTGCTAGCATTGCCACCAAGATCTGGTGTTAATGGTGCATCATCAGCGCTTAGCACAGTCTCTATTGCCTCCATGATGGCTGTTGCCGCTTCTTTTTCCCCCAAGTGGTCTAACATCATTGACGCTGACCAAATTTGTCCAATGGGGTTGGCTATACCTAAGCCGGCAATATCAGGCGCTGAACCGTGAACGGGTTCGAACATCGAGGGATGTTTGCGCTCGGGATTGATATTTGCTGATGGCGCCACTGCAATGGTGCCCGTAACACCTGGCCCTAAATCAGAGAGGATGTCGCCAAATAAATTACTGGCCACAACCACATCGAATCGTTCAGGACTCATGACAAAGCGAGCGGTAAGAATATCAATGTGATACTGATCTGTTTTTATATCTGGATAATGCTTGCCCATCTCAGCAAAACGGCTATCCCAATATGGCATCGAATGAAATAAGCCATTAGATTTTGTTGCAGAGGTCACATGAGGTTTGCCACACTCTTGTGCTAATTCAAATGCATATTTTAACGCTCTGTCTGTGCCGTGACGGGTAAATATTGATTCTTGCACTACCGCTTCATACTCTGTTCCCTGATGAATCATGCCACCTATTTGGGAATATTCACCTTCACAGTTTTCTCTAACCACCCAAAAATCGATATCCCCAGGCTTTTTATCACGTAGTGGGCAGGTGATTCCGGGCAATAATCGCACTGGGCGTAGGTTAATGTATTGTTCAAACTCACGCCGTATAGGAATGAGTAACCCCCATAATGAAAGGTGGTCAGGCACACCGGGAAAACCTACCGCGCCAAGAAAAATCACATCATTTTCTCTAAGCTGATCTAAGCCGTTTTCGGGCATCATGCTGCCGGTTTTTTTGTACGTTTCACAACTCCAGTCAAAGTGGTTATAGCTAAACTGAAGGTCAAATTTTTCAGCAATAGCGTCTAAAACCCTTATCCCTTCGGGAACAACTTCCTTACCTATACCATCTCCGGGAATAACTGCAATTTTATAATGATTCATGTTTTTCTCTTTTGTTTTTGTACTTTGTATCAACGTCATTTGTATAAAGGTAATTTGTGTGGGGAGCTTATAGTCCGCCCATGCACAAATACTTGATTTCCATATAATCATCGATGCCGTATTTTGAGCCTTCTCGACCTATACCAGACTCTTTAATGCCACCAAAAGGGGCAAGCTCAGTAGAAATTATGCCTTCATTTATACCAACGATACCGTATTCAAGCGCCTCGGCTACATGCCATACTCGGGCAATATTTTGGGTATAAAAATAACTGGCAAGACCAAATTCAGTATCATTGGCTTTTTTGATTACCTCTGTGTCATCACTAAAGCGTATTAAAGGTGCAACAGGACCAAAGGTTTCATCATTTAATAAAAGTGCATCGTCGCTAACATCGGTAAGAATGGTTGGCTGGAAAAAATTCCCTCCTAAAAAATGGCGTTTTCCTCCAAGCATGAGTTTTGCCCCTTTGGCAATGGCATCATCAATGTGCTGTTCAACTTTTTCCACTGCTGCCATATCAATAAGCGGACCTATAGTGACACCTTCAGTGAGGCCGTTGCCGGCATTTAGTTGGGCAACTTTTATGGCTAACCGATGGCAAAATTCATCATAGATATTGTCATGTACAAAAATACGATTCGCACAAACACAGGTTTGACCGGTATTGCGAAATTTAGAGGCCATCACTCCATCGACAGCTTTGTCTAAGTCAGCATCATCAAATACAATAAAAGGCGCATTGCCGCCTAGCTCCATTGATACTTTCTTTACGGTACTTGAACATTGTTTTAATAAGACTTTGCCAACCTCAGTTGAGCCAGTAAATGATAGCTTTCGTACAACTGGATTTTGCGTTAGTTCATCACCTACGACTTTTGCAGAGCCAGTAACGATGTTCAAAACCCCGTTAGGCAAGCCGGCCTGTTTGGCTAACTCTGCCAAAGCCAAAGCCGAAAAAGGTGTGCTTGAAGCTGGTTTTACAATCACGGTGCAACCAGCGGCAATTGCTGCTGCCGCTTTTCGGGTGATCATCGCATTAGGGAAATTCCAAGGAGTGATAGCGGCAACAACGCCAATAGCTTCTTTGGTTACGACAATGCGTCTATCGTTGTGGTGTGCTGGAATGATATCGCCATAAGCTCGTTTGGCTTCTTCGGCATACCATTCAATAAAAGCAGAACCATAAGTTATTTCCCCTAGCGCCTCGGTTAAAGGTTTTCCTTGCTCTAGCGTTAATATGTGAGCCAGTTCATTTTTGTGTTCAATACAAAGATCAAACCAACGCTTTAATATTGAAGCGCGCTCTTTTGCTCTTTTGCTCTTCCAAGAAGGCAGTGCATTATCAGCTGCTGTGATAGCTTGTTTAATTTCAGCGCTACTTAGTTTTGGTACTGAGCCGATCACTTTGCCATTAGCCGGATTGGTTACTGTTATCGTTTGTGTATCCCGGGCGCTTACCCAATCACCATTAATGTAACTTTTCTGCTTAAACAGACTATTGTTGTTGAGATCCATGCCTTGCTCCGAATGTGATGATCAATGAAAAAAGTGCTTCTGTGCAATTTGGTGTTGTAGAGATATAACCGCGTCGTAGTTGACGCTAGGTTATAAATTAGTAACTCAATCGTCATAACTTCACATAGCTATTGAGAATAGTCGAATGCTAAAAATGGATAGCACTATACATAAAGAGCATGAGCGTTATTGCATAACCTAAGGGATAATCGAGCTCAAGGTTAAACATAGAAAAACGCAGTCTCAAAGGCGAAAGAGGAGCTAACATGTTATTTGACTTATTACTTAAAGGGGCAAGAGTGATTGATCCCTCTCAGCATATTGATGGCAAATTCGATATTGCTTTTTCTATGGGAAGAGTGGCGGCATTATTACCAGAAATTTCAAAAGACAGTGCAAAAGTAGTACATGATGTTAGTGGTCATATTGTGTGTCCTGGATTAATCGACATGCATTCCCATGTTTATTGGGGGGGCACATCGGTAGGCGTAGATGCCGAGCCTATTGCCAGGCGCAGCGGTACGACAACTTTTGTTGATGCGGGTAGTGCCGGAGCAGGCAACTTTGATGGGTTTAGAGAGCACGTTATCAAACGTAGTGCGCCCAGGATACTGTCTTTTATCAATATTGCTTTTCCCGGAATTTTTGCCTTTAGTAAAGCAGTGATGGTCGGTGAAGCGTCAGATGTTCGTCTAATCGAACCGCGCGAATGTTTACGCGTCGCTGAAGCAAACCCTGAATATATTGTAGGCGTTAAAGCCCGTATCGGTGCACGTGCTGGTGGTGCTATGGGCACTGGACCATTATACACCGCTATTGAAGTTGCTGATGAGCTAGACATTCCAGTAATGGCACATCTTGATACTCCGCCACCGAGTCGAAAAGAAGTGCTTGATGCGTTGCGCCCTGGCGACGTGTTAACCCATTGTTTTCGCGCGTTTCCTAATTCGCCCGTGCGTAGAGATAACAGTGTCCGTAAAGAAATTATTGAAGCTCACGAACGCGGTATTGTTTTTGATATTGGCCATGGTGCTGGCGGCTTTGCATTTCATACAGCAAAAGCCATGTTAGCTGAAGGTATTTTTCCTGATGTGATCAGTAGTGACGTTCATGCTTTATGCGTCGATGGTCCTGCACATGATGTATTAGCGGTTATGTCAAAATTTATTGCCTTGGGCATGCCGTTAACAGAGGTGATCAAAGCGACCACAATTAATCCAGCAAAAACCATTAAGCGACCTGAACTAGGCTCTCTTGCGATCGGCGGAATTGGTGATGCGGCCATTTTACAAATGGTAAATGAACCTTACCAACATATCGATTGTATTGGTGCAACGTTAAAGACTAATTCACGACTTGAATGTAAAGGCACCATTATTGCTGGCCAACTTTGGTCTAGTCATTTAACAAATTAATTTTAGCGTTATTTAGGAGTAAGGCATTGACAAATATACCTGCAGCAAGCATTGGCGATAACTGGGAAAATATTGATACCCCGGCATTAGTGGTGGATTTAGATAATCTGGAGCATAATTTAACGACTATGGCTATTTACGCCAAACAGCACAACGTTAGGTTAAGGCCTCATTCTAAATCACATAAGTGTCCTGCTATTGCGCATCAGCAAATGGCTTTAGGTGCAGTGGGTGTGTGCTGTCAAAAGGTCTCTGAGGCACAAGTCATGGTTAGCCACGGTATTTTAGATGTCTTAGTGAGCAATCAAGTGATTGGCCGAACTAAGCTTGAGCGTCTGGCTGCTTTAGCATTACAGGCAAAGATTACGGTATGTGTAGATGATTTAACAAATATTCAAGAAATGAATGAAGCGGCTAAATTATTTAATGCCACCATTAATGTTTTGGTAGAAGTTAATGTTGGCTCTGGACGCTGTGGCGTACTGCCTCAAGAGCCAGTGTTAGCGTTAGCTAAGGCTATTAGGCAAAGTGAAAATTTAAACTTTTCTGGCTTGCAAGCCTATCACGGCGGCGCGCAACATATACGTTCATATGAAGGTCGGCGGCGGGCAATATTGCAAGCTACTTATCAAGTTGAGCAGACGCTTAAATTGTTGACTATGCATGATATTGAGTGTGACGTTGTAGGCGGTGGCGGCACCGGTACTTATATTTTTGAAGCAACTAGCGGTATATATAATGAGCTACAAGTTGGCTCTTATGTGTTTATGGATCATGATTACGCATTGAATTTAAATGATCAAGGGCAGCAGAACAATGAGTTTAAACAAAGCTTATTTGTAAAGGCAGCAGTACTCAGTAAGCCTGAAAGCAATCGATGTGTTCTTGATGCAGGCTTAAAAGCCTATGCAACAGATTCAGGGTTTCCAGTAGTATATGGTATTGAAAATGCCGAAGTTTTGAGCGCTGCGGACGAACATACAAATATTAGGTTTGATAGCACTTTACCAGTACCTAACCTAGGGTAGAGTGTCTCTTTGCTACCGAGTCATTGTGATCCAACGGTAAATTTACACGACTGGTTAATTGGCATACGAAATAGCCAGGTGCAGGCTATATGGCCAATAGCTGCACGTGGCGCGTTACTTTAATAACTGCTAGAACTTACGCTGATTCCCTGCTGATGAGCTCTGGCGTAAAGCGTAATGTTTCTTGGCTTGGTTTTGGGTTAGAAACCAAGTCAAAGGCCGCTTGAATCATTTCTTTAATTGGTGGATTTAGTGTGGTCAATGACGGAATAAAATTACGCGAGTGAGCTATATTATCAAAGCCGAAGACCTTTACATCTTCGGGAACTTTTATATTCAATTCGTGCAAAGATCTGATTATTTTCGTTGCCATAATATCATCACCAGCAATAATTACGTCCGGTAATGTTTTTAAGCGCTTTACACCACTCTTAACCGAGTTGATTGAGCCATCACAAATAACGTCTTCAAGTATGGTAATTTCATGTTGCGCAAATGCTTCAATGTACTCTTTTTTAAACGTTTCATGAGACAGGCTATGGTTAAAAAACAAGGTGGCATTATTGGTTTTTTGTTTCTGTAAATATTTAGCGACTAAGTTAGCACTGAGGGTTTCATCTATGCAAATATTGGCGCCAATTTTGTCGGTAGTAAAACCAATTTGCACGCTAGGAATCGACTTATGAGTAAACTTCTCATACCAATCTTTCTTACGGTCACTACCAACAATAATTAATCCTTCGATACTATGCTTGGCAAAGGCTGACAGATCTAAAGTTTCTTCCTCTCTATGATAAGAGCCAGCCAATATTAAGGTGAATTTTCTTTGTTTGGCTATTTTGTGTAATTCACCCAAAATAATCCCAAAATAGGGATCTTCAAAGTCGTAGCTAATAACGCCAAGCGTCTGTGTTTTTACTCCCCGCAGGGATAATGCTGCTGAATTTGGTGTGTAGTTTGTTCGTTGAGCTTCATCTAACACTTTTTGAATGGTTTCTTGCGCAACACCTATTTCTTTTGCTTTTCCTGATAATACTCGAGAAACAAGGCTAATTGACAGTCCAAGTTTGTCGGCAATGCTTTTTTGAGTGGCCATAAGGTTCCATTAATGCAGGTCGATTAAGTTTGCTCTAGTGTATCGTAATCAATACTAAATATCATGTGATCACAGTGGCAATTTCTATTTAATTGTTTGATTTTCACCTTTGAGAAAGAAGTATTAATGCTATCGATAGTTGCATTATTCAGCGGTCAAATCTTTTTGTATAAAGAAACAAATAATTAATTAATTATTTGTTTCTTTACTATTGTATCGATTATTCAATTGGTTACGATAAAAATGTTGTTTATTTACTAAGAACACTCTTTTAAAGGATTACTTTTATCTTGACAGAAAATATATTTAAATATACATTTACTCAAACGTTTGAGGTGGCGTAAAGCGAACTTCAACGTAACTTAGTCGATGTTGTTAGGCTTGCTAGAGCACAGTGATGAAACAAACGCGTCTCGATTAGGTAGGGAAGCAGTATTGCTACTGCAGTCTTATATTAAATATATAAGCAAAGCTTTTTAACTAAATAACAAAGTGAAAGATAAATGAACTTTACAACTTATGAAAATGAACAAGCGTTAGGGCAGGCGGCAGCCAAACTGGCGGCAGAGGCAATTCGTAACGCCGCTAAAACCAAAGATAAAGTTACTATCCTTGTTGCTACGGGGGCTAGCCAATTTGGCACACTAAAATATTTAACCGAGCAAGAAAATATTCCTTGGGAACAAGTTGAAGCTTTTCACCTAGATGAATATGTAGGGATTTCAGAAGAGCATCCTGCAAGCTTTAGAAAGTATTTGAATGAGCGATTTGTTGCTAAAGCAAAAGGCTTAAAGAAAATGACTTTAGTGAATGGTGATGCTGATGATCTTGATAAAGAAGTAGAACGACTAAATGCTTTAATAGCACGTGAAGAAATTGATCTTTGTCTGGCGGGTATCGGTGAAAATGGTCACTTAGCATTTAACGATCCACCAGCTAACTTAACCACTACACAGCCTTATATTATTGTTGAGCTCGATCAGGGCTGTCGTCAACAGCAGTGTAATGAAGGTTGGTTTGATACTTTAGAAGACGTACCTACTAAAGCGATTAGTATGAGTATTCAACAAATTTTGAAAAGTAAAAAAATTGTACTTTCAGTACCTGGTACCCGAAAAGCACAAGCCGTTAAAAATACAGTTAATGAAGAGGTATCTCCAGAATTCCCATCTGCCATTATGCGGACGCATGCGGATTGTGAAGTTCTTCTTGATAAAGAATCTGCGCGATTATTATAACTTAACAGCTTCTATAAATTTGCTGTAATGAATTTATCTTTTTGAGGTTTAGAACACTATGTACACAAGGCTTTCTGAAAACAATATAGCGGATTCTGCAGATAACTCTTGCCATTATGGTTATGACAGAGCATCTGTTGAATTGGGTATTGTACATTTTGGTCCAGGGGCTTTTCATCGTGCCCACCAAGCCGTTTTTACTGACGATTTATTAGTTAATGGCTCTACAGAGTGGGGGATTTGTGAGGTATCCATCAATAGTGCAACAGTGAAAGATAAACTGTTACCTCAAGATAACTTATATACATTGGCGATACTTGATCGCATAAAATCACATCGGGTTATTGGTGCGATTAAAGAAATTTTAGTTGCACCGGAAGATCCCGGGTTGGTGATTGAACGTTTAGCGCTTCCAGCCATTAAAGCGGTGACGCTAACAGTGACTGAAAAAGGCTACTGTTTGACCCCTGAAGGTGGTTTAGACTTTGAGCAAGAAAGTATCGTTCACGACTTGAAAAACAAAGATAAACCTCGCAGTGTTATTGGATTCATTAGTGCTGGTTTAAAAGCGCGCTATAACCAAGGTGTTGCTCCTTTTGTCGTGATTAGTTGTGATAACGTTAGTGATAACGGCAAACGCTTAAAACGTGCGGTATTGGATTTTACGATGGCGGACGATCCTAAATTTGCGCAGTGGTTGGAAAAAGAGGTGCACTTTCCATGTACCATGGTTGACAGCATTACCCCTGCCACAAATGAAAGCCTTTGCCAAAGTGTAGAGCAATATACTGGTTTTAAAGATAACTGGCCTATTCAGCGCGAGGCATTTAGCCAGTGGGTCATTGAAGATATTCCCAATGCAACTCTGCCTCCTTGGTCTTCGGTGGGTGCGATAGTCACTAAAGATGTTTCTGGTTATGAATTAACTAAATTGCGCGTGCTTAATTGTTTGCATTCTACGTTGGCGTTTTTAGGGTGCTTTGCTGGTTTAATCACTGTTGAAGAGGCGATCAAAAGAGCGGAAATCAAAGAATTTTTGGAAAAAATGTTACATGACGAAATAATGCCTACCTTGCCAAAGGTTGAAGGGTTAGATAAGTCAGCTTATGCTAAAAAAATTATCCAACGCTTTGAAAACCCGGCTATTCGACATCTATTGGCCCAAATTGCCTGGGATAGTAGCCAAAAAATTCCTTATCGAATAATTGCTATCATCAGCGATAACGCTGTCGCAAGCAAAGCCTCTCCAATGTTATGTTTAAGCCTTGCAGCCTGGATGAAATTTATTGTGACCAAAGTGTCTACAGGGCAAAAACTTGTTGATCCCCTTGAAGATAAGTTAGTGCCTATTGCTCAAGCTTGTGATGGCAGTAATACAGATGTTGAGCATTTCATTTCACTTGAGCAAGTGTTTCCTGAGCAACTCAAAACAAATAAGCAATTTATTGAAGATATTAAATCAGCTTACCGACTGTTCAACCAATATCAAGCCCAAGATCTGTCCACTATATTAACTACTATGAGGTCAGCTTAGATGAGTTCTCTTTTAGTGATTGGCGAATGCATGATGGAGTTAAAAGCTCAGTCTGATACTGGTTATGCTAAAGCATTTTCAGGTGATAGCTATAACTGCGCGGTATATGCAAAACGCTGGCAGCCTAAACTCAATGTTTCCTATCTAACTGCTGTGGGTACGGACGGTATAAGTCAAGAAATGCTCAAGCAGTGGAGTAGCGAAGGCATAGATCATTCGCTTGTGATGAAAATTGAACAAGCTCAGCCGGGAATTTATATCATATCAACCGATGATGCTGGTGAGCGCTCCTTTTCTTACTGGCGTAAAAACTCAGCGGCAACTCAGCTTATGCAAGCATTAAAAAGTGTGGGTGGCGAAGATGCTATACCTTATTTTGATTATGTCTATTTTTCAGGAATATCACTGGCAATCCTAAGTGATAGCGATAAAAAATCATTGTTAGCCTTAGTCCAGAGTTTACGGTCCAAAGGTGCCAAAGTTGCCTTTGACCCAAATTACCGTGCCAGCATGTGGCAAAACCAAGAGCATGCTAAGTATTGGCTCGAAAGCGCCTATCAATGTTGTGATCTTGCGTTACCTGGATTGGATGAACATAACTTGTTGTTTAATCAAACAACACCGCAAGAAGTACGAGAACAACTGCAAGCACTTGGCGTTCGTGAATCCGTCGTTAAATGTGGTGAGCAAGGGGTCTGTTGCTACGGTGGCAATGATTCGTTTAATCATTTGCCTTTTACGCCGGCAGAAAATCAGCTTGACTCCACGGCTGCTGGCGACTCTTTTGCTGGCACTTATCTCGCCTCTCGCATGGTTGGGCAAAGTCGAGCAAAATCTCTAAGTAATGCTGCTAAAGTGGCAGGCTTTGTTGTACAGCATAAAGGCGCTATTGTTGATAAGTTGCGCTATCAACAGTTTGTTAAACCCCTTGGAATCGCACAAGTCTAATTGAGGTTGGGTTATCTTATGGGAAAACATTTCATTTTAAAGTTACTCGTTGTAATTGCTTTGATTACGATTTCAACAATGGCAATTCACGGTAATCTCTTATCATCAAAACAACAGCAAGATGTCATTGTCTTAAGGCTAGCGGAAAACCTGACTGAGACCAATCCTGTTACGATAGCGATGCATAAGTTTGCTGAGTTAGTTGCCGATAAAACCAATGGCAAAGTTATTGTAAAAGTACATGCCAGCGGTCAATTAGGTCAACAAGTAGAAACCATTGAACAAACGCGGTTAGGTATTATTGATTTTACTCGCACCAACGCCGTTGTTATGGAAAATGTCAGCCCAAGTGTTGGGGTGTTAAATTTGCCATACATATTTAGAGATAACCAACACAAATATAAAGTGCTTGATGGCGATATTGGCATGGATATACGAAATGATCTACAAGATATCGGCTTAATAGGCTTTGAGTTTTTAGAGTCGGGACTGCGCTCATTTTACACCACCGCCGATAATCCTATTACTAGCTTAGCAGACATGAAAGGACTAAAAATTCGTGTTCAGCCAGCGAAGATCATGATGCGCATGATTGAACTTTTAGGTGCAGTGCCCACCCCGATGAATTTTGGTGAAGTGTATTCCGCCATTCAAACAGGAATAGTTGATGGTGCCGAAAATGATTTTGTCAGCTACTCAACCACAGGTCATTATGAAGTGGCAGGTAATTATGTTGAAGATAATCATATGAGCCCTCCAGCTATGCTGTTGATGAATCTAAAAAAATTCAATTCATTACCCAAAGAGTTTCAACAAGCGATCAGTGAAGCAGCGAGCGAAATGGCCTTTTATCAACGTCAACTGATGCTCCAGGCGAATCAGAATGCCAAAGCAAGCTTAATAGAAAGAGGTGTGAATATCACTACCATTGATAATGGTCCTTTTCGTGACGCGATGCAGCCCATTTATGCAGAATTCCCCATGCTTAGTACTTATATAGAACGCATTGAAGGAGTCAAGTAATGAACAAAATAGCTAGATACTTACGTACGTTTCTTGAAACGATAAATCACCTGGTTGAATCACTTTGCAGTTTATTATTGGTGACCATGGTCGTGATTATCGTTGTTTCAGTGGGCTTTCGTTATTTACTCAGTGCACCTATTAGCTGGTCTGAAGAAGTGGCCATACTTATTTTAGTCTGGTTTGGCTGGTTGTCCGTGGCGACAGCCGTTTATCGCCACAGCCATATGGCGATTGATGCAATTTATGACCATTTATCGTCAGGTGGACAATATTGGTTAAATATCACCATTCAGCTTTTAATCACAGTGTTTGCCGTGAATATCATGCTAAATGCCAGCTTATTGGTCGATATGGTTGGCGATCAAACCTTGCCAGCTTCCGGCATTTTTCGCTCATGTTTGTACCTTGCGTCTATCGTTGCGGCGACATTAATGACAATCAATTCAATTGGTAATTTGTTGCTCGACCGCTTTGTCGATGACAGCAATGATGCCTTAAATAACCAGTATTAAGTGGGATAAATTAATTATGGAACAACAAACAATAGCCATTTTTATCTTATTAGGTGGTTTTTTAGCACTCATGTTTTTACGTATACCTATTGCCTTTGCCTTAGGTTTGTCATCACTGGCCACTTTTGCTTATTTAGATATTCCAACGATGGTACTCGCCCATAAAATGGTTAATGGCCTCAATAGCTTTACTTTTTTAGCGGTCCCGTTTTTTATTCTCGCAGGCCAATTGATGGGCGAGGGCGGCATTTCAGATAAACTTGTGCGCTTTGCCGATACTTTGGTAGGTAGAATGCGTGGCGGGTTGGCTCAGGCCAATATCGTTTCTAGTAGTATGTTTGGTGGTATCTCAGGTTCTTCAGTAGCCGATGTCGCCTCTATTGGATCATTTCTCGTGCCTTCAATGGTTAAACGCGGGCATACTCCGTCTTACTCTGTTGCAGTAACGATATCGTCATCAGTGCAAGGCGTTTTGATCCCTCCGAGTCAGAACATGATTTATTTCGCCCTTGCTGCTGGCGGCTTATCGATAGAAAAGCTTTTCGTCGCAGGTTACGTGCCTGGCATAATGTTAGGGGGATCTTTAATGCTGCTCTGTTGGATTTTGGCCATTAAACAAGGCCATCCAACTGGTGAACGATATAGTTTCAAAGAGTCGATTAAGGTGGGCCTGGATGCTTCAATCGGTTTGTTCACCGTTGCTATTATCATCGGCGGCATTTTATTAGGGATTTTTACGGCAACAGAATCAGCTGCGGTTGCGACAGTCTATGCCTTGTTAGTCACTGTGTTTATTTATCGAAGCATGACTTTGGGAAAATTTGTTTCGGTGCTTAAGATGTCGATGAGTACATTGGCAACAGTAATGGCCATCATAATGACCTCATCAGCCTTTGCGTTTTTACTTGGCTTTTTGAATGTACCAACAATGTTGTCTGACATGATCCTTTCACTTTCCTCAAATCCCATTGTAGCCATTTTAGCAATCAATTTATTACTGCTTCTTTTAGGTATGTTAATGGACATGGGAGTGTTGATCTTATTACTCACCCCAATGTTATTACCGATTGCAACGGCGCTAGGCTATGACCCCATTCAGTTTGGCATCATTATGATGATCAACTTGGGCATTGGCGTCTGTACGCCTCCGGTTGGTACTTCACTCTTGGTCGGTTGCTCTATTGGTAAAGTATCCATTGGCTCGACAGTAAAAGTAATGTTCCCGTTTTATGTCGTGATGGTGGCAGTGTTGATGTTAATCACCTTTATACCAGAGTTATCGATGACGTTACCTAACATGCTTGAGTAACTAACAATTACATTTTTACGGTGTTTAGACAGGCACCGTTATTCACAAAAATTTTGTGCTAATGCATATGTTAGCTACAAATCTAAACTTTCAGAAGAGGTTGTTATGCAAGAAACATGGCGCTGGTATGGACCAAATGACTCAGTTTCACTAACGAATATTTTACAAGCAGGCGCATCTGGTGTGGTGACGTCATTGCATCATGTGCCGACTGGTGATGTTTGGTCGTTAGATGAAATATTAAAGCGCAAGGCTTGTATTGAAGCAGCGGGGCTTGAGTGGACAGTAATCGAAAGCATTCCGCTGCATAATGATATCAAAACCCGTAGTAAAGATTACGAACGTTATATCGAAAACTATAAGCAATCATTAATAAATGTTGGTAAAGCAGGGCTTAAAACTGTGTGTTACAACTTTATGCCTGTGGTTGATTGGACGCGCACTAACTTATTATATGATTTGCCCAATAAATCAAAAGCTTTGCGTTTTGAAATGTCTGATTTTGCTGCATACGATGTTTATTACTTGCAGCGTGAAAATGCAGATAAAGACTATCCTGCAGCTATTTTGTCAAAAGCGAAGCAACGCTTTGACAATATGAGTGAACTAGAAAAAGAATTGTTAGAAAAAAATATTATTGCTGGCCTACCGGGCGGCGAAGGATCTTATGACCGTCAGGGCATTCTTGAGGCAATTACCGAGTTTATTCAATTAGGTACAGAAAAATTTCGCGCGAACTTATTCGAATTCTTGCGAGAAATAATTCCAGTCGCAGAAGAGGCTGGCGTGAATATGTGTATTCACCCTGACGATCCACCGTTTACCCTGTTTGGCCTACCTCGTGTTGTTTCAACGGCGAGTGATGTCAGAGCTTTACTTGATGCCGTACCTAGCGTAGCTAACGGGCTAACGCTATGCGCAGGCTCATTTGGTGTTCGTGCCGATAATAACTTAGTTGAGATGGTTAAAGAGTTTGGCGACAAAATTCACTTTGTTCATCTACGTAATGTAACACGCGAAGCCGATGGTTCCTTTTGTGAGTCGGAACACCTGGATGGCGATAACGATATGGTTGGCTTAATTCAAGCGTTATTAGCCGAAGAGCAGCAACGTAAAGCGCTAGGAAAGGGAGATTCAAATATTGCCATGAGACCCGATCATGGTCACTTATTAGGTGATGAAATTGGCAAAACTAATATTAACCCAGGTTACTCTTTCGGCGGTCGAATGAAAGGTTTAGCTGAAATTCGCGGTGTGATCCATGCGATTGATTCACTGCATAACCGTTGCGCTGTAAACAGCTAACTCAATTGGAGATATGAACTAATTAATTAGTTCATATCTAGACAAAAATTTATATGGAAAGAATATTTTTATGAAAGCCATTAACTTATGTTTTATTGCCATGACGTTATTTTTAACAACCTTGGCTCAGTCATCACTTGTAAATGCCAAGCAACCCGATAAAGCCAGTGTTTTAAAGCATATGGACAATGTTGCCCAATGGCAATTAGCAAATCCAAGTCATAAAAAGTTGTGGGTGTGGGAACAAGGCACCTTTTATACTGGCTTAATGGCTTATTACAAACTACACCCACAACAGAAATATCTCGATGCCATGTTAGATATGGGCAATTCCCTTGAGTGGAAGTTAAAGCCACATCCTTACCTTGCGGATAATTTTGTTATTGCCCAAACCTACATAGATCTTTATGAATTAGATCCTAAGCCCGTTTATATTGATAAAGCTCGATATCAAATGGATATGGAGTTTTATAAGCGCCCTAACAAGATAGATTTGAGATGGGATCAGCCACACAATTGGGATTGGTGGAGTTGGGCAGATTCATTATTTATGGCGCCCCCGGCTTTTGCGCAAATGTCTAAAGCCACCGGCGACGCTAAATACCTCGACAGAATGGATGTACTATGGAAAGCGACTTATAAATACCTATACGATAAAGACGAAGATTTATTTTTCCGGGATGATAGTTGGTTTGAACGTCGAACCATAAACAATAAAAAAGACTTTTGGTCACGAGGTAATGGATGGGTTGTCGGTGGTTTAGTCAAAGTGCTTGAGGCAATGCCAAAGGATGACAGCAGAAGAGCCTTTTATGAGGACGTACTGAAACGCATGTCAACAAGCCTTATTAAACTGCAATCGCCTGAAGGGTACTGGTATGCAAGCCTGCTTGATAAAGATGTCGTTAATGTTAAAGAAACTAGCGGTACCGCGTTTTTTGCTTATGCCTTAGCTTGGGGCATTAACAATGGTTTATTAGATGAAGAAAAGTTTGCTCCTCACGTGTTTAAAGCTTGGGAAATGCTAGTTTCTGCCATAGAAAAAGATGGCAAGCTTGGTTATGTTCAACCTGTTGGTGTCGGTCCTGACAAGGTAAAAAGAGAAGATACTGAACCTTATGGCCCCGGTGCATTTTTATTAGCAGGCTCGGAAGTTTATCGTTTGTTAAAACAATAATAAATTGCTTTTCAAAAAAGAAAAAAAGGACAATTTATGAATATCAAATTCAATTTCATTAAGTCTTCATTATTCATTCTACTGCTTGGGATTACAACTAGCACTATGGCTAAAACACCGAAACATGTCATTCTATTTATGATAGACGGCTTGCACTGGCAAGCCCCCGAAAAGGTGAAAATGCCAAATTTCAGGGCATTGATTGAGCAAGGCACCTTTATTGAAAAATCTTATGTGTTATTGCCGCATCATCCAACGGTTGGTGATTACTCGAAGTTTAATAGTTGTTCTTTTCCTAATCCGGTTTTGCATTCAGGTACTATTTTTATTAAACCTGAGAATAAACTATTGCAAGAAAGCTTGCCGGCCAATTCAACAACTGCATTTGTTGTTAATACCGCCGCATATCGTAGCGTTGCCCGTGGTTTTGATACCGCTATCATGGATGGTAAGTTAACCGATGAGGAAGTTGTTGATAACGCGATTAATATTTTCGATCAACAACAACCCTCATTTATGCGTGTGCACTTGCAATCTCCTGGAGAACTTGGTCGTTCAGTTAACTCAGCGACACCAGACCAAGCTTTTTATGAAGATGTCTTTGGTCAAGGTTCTCCTTATGTTAAAAGCATTGAAAAGGCGGATGAATTACTAGGAAAGTTTGTTGCCCATTTGAAAGATTCTGGCCGCTGGGAAGATACGGTGCTTATTGCCACCTCTGATCATGGTCAGAGTAAAATCGGTTGGCACCCATTGTTTGATGAAGACAGCTGGGCAACACCTTTGGTATTTGCCGGCAAAGGCATTGCTAAGCAACGAACCTTACCTTACTTTGAGCATACAGACTTAGCGGCCACGATTAGTATGTTATTAGATGCTAAAGCACCCAGTAACAATGGTGGTTCAGGTCGTATGGTGAAAGAAGTTTTAGCAAAAATTGATTTGCAAAACTTTAACCACCCAAGATATATACAAACCATTAATCAACAAATTAAGCTTTTTAACTTTTATAAGTCTGAGCTACTCCTAGCTTCTGATAAAAACCTGCATTATGCGATCATCTTGGCTTCATTAGAGAACGAAATCTTAACACCTGAACCTTTTTATCACCAAGACCGAATTACCGAATGGCATAAAGCCGGCACCACAAAACATATGATTGCAGCGAATAACAAAATACTTGAGCAAATGAAAACCGCGTTAGGAAAGTAATGATGAAACTATCGATAGCTCAACACTTTAAAATACCTAAAAAGCTTGCGTCAGTCACTTTGATGGTAGCCTTATCGCCCGCACTTCCTGTTCAGAGCCACGAACTTAACGGCGCTGAAAATAAGGGGAAATTAACGGTGTATAACGATTTGGCTTTTGAAAGAACAAATGAAACAGTTACTGTTTCACTTGAAAATTTAGCCCTTAATGAGCGCAAATCCTGGCCGCATATTGTAGTGCTAGATTTAACAACCAATAAGCCACTTATGTATCAACTCACTGATACTAACAATGACGGAGTCATCGACAGTTTACTCTTTCAAGTTAAAATTTCCGCAAATAGCTCAAAACAATTTCAGTTTTTTAAGGACAGAAATGCCTCAGGGGAGTTTACCGACAGTATTGTAAGTTATTCTCGTTTTGTGCCGGAGCGTATAGATGACTATGCCTGGGAGAATGATCGGGTTGCGTTTCGAATGTACGGCCCTAAAGCACGACAGCTTGTTGAAGCTGGAAAAAGGGGCGGTATAATCTCCAGTGGAGTTGATTGTTGGTTAAAACGTGTTGAATACCCCATTTTAAATAAGTGGTATAAAAGCTATGCAGACGGTACAGGCGATTATCATAAAGATACTGGTGAAGGGTTGGATAATTACCATGTTGGTAGCAGTCTAGGTTGTGGTGGAACGGGCAGTCTTTATCAAGGCAAGTTATTGGTTAGCGGTAATTTTTCTGATTACAGTACCACCTCGATAGGGCCAATACGGACTAGCTTTGAGCTAGATTATGCCCCTTGGAATACTGGCACCGCAGAGGTTAAAGAAGTGAAACGTATATCACTCGATAAGGGCAGTAATTTAACCCGATATGAACTGATATTCGATCAAGACGTAGAGCTAGTGGCAGGGCTTTCTTTAGATAAAAACTCGCTTTCAATATCCGCTGATAAAGAGTCTGGTTATTTTAGCTCATGGCGCAAGCAACAAGACTCTGAGCTTGGTTTAGGTATTGTCACTTTGCCAAAATACATAACAGGTTATCAGCAAAAAAAAGTAAAGGGCAAACCAGGGGAACACCTTTTTGTGGAACTAAAATCAGTTAATAAACGTATTGTTTATTACGCAGGTTTTGGTTGGAAGAAAAGCCAGCAGTTTTCTTCACCGGATAAATGGCAACAGTATTTAAAACAGTTTGGGTTAACGTTACAGACACCTTTACGTATTGAATTACACTAGGAGCTAGCGCCCTCTCTTAATGTCAAAGAGGGGGGGCCAGTTGACTTTTCTTGGGCAATACCAATCCTACACTGGCCTATGTGCTTGGCGATCAAATCATATTACTTACCTACTACAAATTCGCTTACTAACACCTCAATCGTATTAGGTGTTTTTTTTGCATCTGACATCTGTACTTCTAACAGGTTGTTGTTTTTTAGATAGTTATCACAAACCCCCTTGTACTCTTCAACATGATTAGTTTTTAAACATTAGCTTTTTGTAAGAATTACCTTGACAAGATATTTTCTTTGATCTAATTTAACTCAAACGTTTGAGGTTGTGTGAGTTTAAACTTATAAGCAGTTAAACAAACAGAAACATTAAGCAGAAGTGATATGATTATTACTAAAGGGGATTAGAGATGAAACGACATCTAAATACAAAAAGAAGACAAATAAGTAATTTAATAAGTCAGCTCTTTATGACAAATAGTTCGAAAAAGTGTTTACCAGCATTAAGCTTAGGCCTAGCTCTACCCATACTAAGCGCTTCTGCAATTGCTGAGGAAAAAGAAAAACAGCCGGAACAGAAGAACAAAGCCGCAGCAATTGAGGTAATAGCGGTTGAGGGATATCGGAATGTACTCAAAGAGTCTATTGCGGTAAAGAGACTTGAAACAGCTATTGTTGATGCTATTTCAACAGAAGATATTGGTAACCTACCAGCTACATCGTTAAGTGATGTACTTGAAACGATTACCGGTGCTGGTATCACTCGTCAAAAAGGTGGTGGTACAGAAGTGTCGCTTCGTGGTCTTGGGCCGAAGCTTAGCGCAACACGTTTCAATGGGCGTGATGCCAGTAACGGTACCGGCAACCGTACGGTAAACTTTAGTCAATTCCCATCTGAGCTAGTTAACAGTGTTAAAATTTATAAGTCGCAACGTGCTGACTTAGTAGAAGGTGGCATCGCCGGTGTTATTGAAATTGGCAGTGTTCGTCCTCTTGATTACGGTAAGCAGCGCATTCAAGGAGAACTCAAAGGCAGCTACAGTCCAGGTGCAGATGAAATGGATAATGCCGACCCTTATGGTAGCAAAGGAACGATATCTTATGTTGACCAATTTGATCTAGGTGACATGGGGGACTTTGGTTTGACTTTTGGCGTACAGCGTTATGAAGTGTCTAACCCACAAGATAGAATGAATGGCAGTAATAGCTGGAACGCCTGTGATGCTACTGTGGTGCCAGAACTTGAGAGCAGTGGTCATCGCTATCCTCGTTGTACCAATAACCTGATTGATCTTGATGGTGCTAATAGAGATAACCCTTTCTACTTCGTACCAAACTCATATGTACTGGTACAGCAAGGTGAGGAAGATGAGCGCAATGCCGTGTTTTCTGCAATGCAATGGATTCCTAATAATGAATTAGAGCTAAATTTAGACTTACAATACTCAGAGCGGGACTATATTGAAGATAGACATCAACTTGTCTTCGAAGATATGCGCAGAGTTGGCCCTAATCCTATTTTTAATGATGCAGGGGTTTTACAGTCTTTTAGCGGCACCAGCCCAATTTCTACCCAAGATCGTTACTATATGCGTCATGAAGAGTATAAAGGTGTTGGTTTTGAGGTTGAATGGATTGCCTCTGAGCAACTCACACTAAATGCTGATGTTTCATACTCGAGTACAATACGTTCTGACTTAGATCGTCGCTCAAGACTGCGTACCCAAAAGTTCGATATTTATGGGGAAGATACACCACTTAGACAAGCTTTCCCTAATGTTTCATATATCGTGCCTTTTTCTTATGAGCATGTCGGTGATGTCCCATCATTTTATGTTGACCCAAATATTATGGATGTAACTGATCACAGTATGTTTGCTGATTCATTAAATCTATATCGTGATTCAAGCACTAAAGAGCATGAAATAACAGCAGCAACTTTCGATGCATTATACGAAGTAGACGGTGATTGGTTGAAAACTATAAGTGGCGGTGTTCGCATTGCTCGTATGACTTATGATCAAGAAAACTTCAGAAAGTCTTTTGCACAAGGTGATCGTAACGAAAATCGCCGAGTGAATGAAATCTGTCGCCAAGATTTCCCACAAGACGATTTTCTAGATGGTGTTTCAGGTGCCGCAATCACATCTTGGGCTACTTTTGATACCTTGTGTTTATATCGAGAATATACAGGTTTAGAAGACCCTGGATTACCTGAAGAATTACAAAGCCCTGGCCATGTTGATGTTGAAGAAGATACGAACTCCGCTTACGTTATGGCCGAATTCGCTACTGAACTTAATAATCTTCCATTAACTGGTAACTTTGGTGTTCGTTTTGTACAAACCAAAAATTACGCTACTGGCTTACGAGAAGAGTATAAAGTGGTGGAACAGGGGGATGAAGGTAATATTGAACTAATCCCAACGGGCAACTTTACTGAAGTTTCTTTTGAACACGATTATTTTGACGTTTTACCCAGTCTTAACTTAAACCTTGCACTGCAAGATGATTTATTGCTGCGGGGTGCTGTGTATAAAGCAATGTCTAGACCTGATCCAAGTAAACTCGGTTCTGGTCGTGATTTTAATCCTGATAGTGCTGAAGATGGCTTCCCAACAATTGAAGATGCTATTAAATCGGTTACCGCTAAAGGTAGCCCTGGTTTAGAGCCATTGCGTGCTTGGAATGCTGACTTGTCACTTGAATGGTATGCAAACAATGAAACTATTGTCGCTGGCGCTATTTATCACAAAATGTTTGAAGGCGGCATGATTGGTGTCGTTAATGATGAAAGTTATATCATTGATGGCGAAGAAGTTATTATTCCAGTTGCACAAAATAAAACCACAGATGAAAAGAGTACACTGACGGGCTTTGAATTTAGTCTTTCCCATGTATTTTCATACTTACCCGGACCTTTTGATGGTCTAGGGGTGAAAATTGGTTATAACTACGCCGATAATAATTATGAGACGCATGATATCAGGTTAGGCCAACAAGAGATCGGTGGTGAGCTAGTCGAAGGTATTATACCCGCAGCTGGAATGAGTGGATTTTCAGAGCAAGTAGCTTCTGGACAATTGTTCTATAAAATTGGCAAGTTAGAGTTACAGGGTATCTATAAATACCGCTCGTCTTACCATAAAGACTTTTTAAGCGGTAACAATCAATTACGTATTATTGGTGATAGCTCTGTATTTGATGCTCGAGCCACTTATCGCTTAAACAAAAAGGTTAGAATTACTTTAGAAGGGCGCAACTTAACCAATGAACCGGTAATTCATGATATGCCGGTAGCGGGTAGCCAGCGCGATTATCAATCTTATGGGCCGACTTATTATTTAGGTGTTCGCGTAAACTTATAGTTTGCTTTCATGGCAAGCCTAATGGATAGCTTGCCTGATAAATGAAAAAAGGCGTTAATTCTTTATCAGGTTAACGTCTTTTTTACTAATCAAATAGCAATAACGAATGAATTGCAGCTGTGAAGTAAAAGCAGAGCAGTCATTAAAAGAGAATCTTATATGAATATTATCAACCGTTCTTGTCTTAAATTTGTGGTGCCAAGACAATTTAAATTACTGATGTTACTTGCGATGTTATTTGTTTTACCTTTTTCAAATGTTAACGCAAAAAACAGTATAAGCGATGAGTTTCCTGTAGTGGCTTATGCTGTCGATTTACGTGTACAAGTGATGCCAATCGACTCGTTGAAATCGCTTGCCAAAGAAGTCGCAGCATCAGGTTTTAATACTTTGATTATGGAGTGGGAAGCCACTTACCCCTATGAGAAGCATAGTATTATTTCTAATAAATATGCTTATACACGTGCGGAATTGAAAGGCTTTATTAAGTATGCTGAAGGGTTAGGGCTTGATGTTATTCCGCTCCAGCAAAACCTTGGTCATTCTGAATATATATTGATGCACGAACGATATGCTTATTTACGTGCCGATAAAAATGATTATGCACAAGTCGACCCAACTAGGCTGAATGAAGCGCGTGAGTTATTTACCGAACTTTACGCTGATATGTTATCAACCCATAATTCTCAATATGTTCATATTGGTGGCGATGAAGCACGCATTTTAGATTGCGACCGTTGTAAAAAAGCATGGGGTAAAGATGGCGAGGAATTAGGCAAGTCTAAGCTATACGTTCAGTATATGAAGATGATTGCCGAGATTGTTACCGCGCAAGGCAAAACACCATTATTGTGGGCGGACATGATCCTGGCTCACCCTGAAGCTATTGCTGATATGCCTAAAAATGTTATTTATATTGATTGGAACTATGGTTGGGCATTTGATCGACGTGGTGAAAACCCAGTCAATATTATCAAAGAGCATGGCTTGAAGTTTTGGGGGGCGACAGCCTTACGATCTGGACCTGACGATTATCATGTGACCACTTGGAACAAACACATGAAAAATCAGGACCGATATGTTAATTATGCTAAAGATGCTGGGTTTGGAGGCATAGTCCTGACTTCTTGGTCAACCTCTGGAGTGTATGGCTACAATTGGTTTAACCCAGGTGAAGTGGTAGAACTGTTTCCTCTTCGTCAAGTATACCCTCATGCCTATCCTAATGACGGGTTTCGAATGAATATGCAGGCTTTTATATCATCAGTAAAACAAGGTGAGACATATATACCTGACCAGTTTGCAGTTCAGTATGCACAAGAACGCTTTGGCTTGACCAAGCACCAAGCGAAAAAATTATGGGACATTTTATCTTCTGACAACTTAAACAATATCGTGAGTGTTGGCTCAGTATCTATGTCGGGTAAAAAGGGCTTGTCGGATAAAAAGCGTAACGTCAATAAGGTGTTAAGGGATGTCAGAGCGATACAGGGGGAGCTAGCGAAAATCGTTCCGAATAAAAACCAGAAGGAGTTTGCCCATTACCAAATGCAAATCGACTTTCGCGAATTCTATTTAAGCTTTAGACAAATTCAAGACGTTGTTCAAAGTGAGAGTTTTAACGAACAAAACAAAATATTAGCAATCAATCAGCTTGAAAAACTCTTAGCGCGAGCTGATAAATTAAATAGGCGCTTTGAATCCTTATTTGCTGGTGCATTACATAAGTCTGATATGACGACGTTAAATGACTACCGAAATAAGAAAATTAAGTATTTATACCAAAGGCTTACTAAGTCAAAGTAGGTTGCATAGTTTGTATGAATTTAACATTTTATAAAGAAGTTACTGATGAAAAATAAATATTTTGATCTTCAAGTAAATGGTTATGCAGGCATTGATTTTAACCAGAACGATTTAAGTTTAGAAAATTTAGAAAAAGCCTGTGTAAAGTTAAAACAGGATGGTGTTGAAGGTATTTTAGCTACTATTATCACCGCTAATTTTTCTGACATGATCCGTCGCGTTAAAAACATTGCTCACTATAGCAATCAAAGTGAAATCATAGCTGACATGATTAAGGGGATTCACCTAGAAGGGCCATTTATTAATAGCGCTGAGGGTTATAGGGGCGCCCACCCGCAAGAATATATCTTAAGGGCTAGTGTGGAGCGCATGACCTTATTGCTAGATGCGTGTGGTGGATTGCTAAAACTGGTTACTTTAGCGCCCGAAAATGATGAAGCATGCCGAGTAACTAAATACCTTTATCAACAAGGTGTTGTTGTTTCTGCTGGTCATTGCAATCCATCAATTGAGCAGCTGGAACAAGCGGTGAGTGCCGGGTTGTCAATGTTCACTCATCTAGGAAATGGCTGTCCTCAACAGTTGCATCGCCATGATAATATTATTCAACGCGCATTGAGTCTGAAAGATAAGTTATGGTTATGCTTTATTGCAGATGGTCATCATGTGCCATTTCATGCTTTAAAGAATTATATAGAATTGGTTGGCGATGATAGGGTTATTATTACCACCGATGCCATGGCTGCCGCCGGCGCTAAGCAAGGGCTGTATACATTAAGTGATATTACTTTGGAAGTGGCAGCCGACAGGGTTGTTCGCGAACCTGGTAAGAGCAACTTTGCTGGCTCAGCTATTGATATGAAGTCGAGTGCGCTTAACCTTAATGAGTTACTCGGATTGAGTGAAGAGCAAGTGCATAAGATGACTCATATTAATCCAATCAAAGCACTTAATTTGTCATAAACAATATAAATGGTTAGGTATTTCTCCTGATTTAAAAAATACCCCATCAAACAACATCCCAATCTAGCCAGAGAATGGCTTCATTTTTCTATTTAACGACTTAATTAGCTGAATTAGTGATTAAGCCCATAGGGCCTCAAACGTATGAGTTCGAGGCGTCATATACCAAAACGAGGTGATTAGTGAGTTCCCAACATGTGTTAAATGATTTATATCCAAGCGTTAGTCAAATCCCACAACAATATCGTCTGCAAGGACCAATGGAGCAACGTCGCTATTTACTCGATGGTGAGATATTACAATGGCAGGGGGAGGTTGCACCGATAAACAGTCCACTATGTTTAGGGACTGATTCGGGGCCAGAGCAGGTTATTCTTGGTCATACTCCTTTAATGGACTCTAAGGCTGCCTTAAAGGCGCTTGATGCAGCAACTAACGCCTATTCACTTGGCGCCGGTGAATGGCCTTCAATGTCCGTAGCCGAGCGGATTAGCCATGTAGAGACGTTCCTTGGCCACATGCGAAAACAACGTTCGGAGGTCGTTAAGCTGCTAATGTGGGAAATTGGTAAGAATTTGAAAGATTCAGAGAAAGAATTCGACCGAACTTGCGATTATATTGTTGATACGATAAATGCGTTAAAAGAGTTAGATCGACAATCTAGCCATTTCCATATCGAACAAGGCACTTTAGCTCAGATCAGGCGGTTATCCATCGGGGTGGTTCTTTGCATGGGCCCTTATAACTATCCGCTTAACGAGACCTTCACCACCTTGATCCCTGCATTAATCATGGGCAATACCGTGGTCTTCAAACCTGCAAAATTTGGCGTACTGTTGATTACACCTTTGCTAGAAGCCTTTCAAAAGAGCTTCCCTAAAGGCGTGATTAATATTATTTATGGTCGAGGTCGTGATACCGTTTCGAGTTTAATGTCGAGCGGAAAAATTGATGTATTTGCTTTCATAGGCACCAATAAAGCGGCGAGCGATCTTAAAAAATTGCACCCGAAGCCGCATCGCCTACGCTGTGTGCTTGGCCTAGACGCGAAAAACCCGGGGATCATCCTACCTGATGTCGATTTAGATAATGCGGTTAATGAGTGCGTTGCAGGGGCTTTATCATTCAATGGACAGCGCTGTACCGCACTAAAGATCATTTTTGTTCCACAAAGTCTACAGCGTACGTTTATTGATAAACTTGAGGTGGCTATCGCCAAGCTAAAAGTGGGCGTACCTTGGGCCGATGGTGTACAACTGACCCCACTGCCTGAACCAGGCAAGACGGATTACTTAAGTAACTTGGTCAATGATGCTATTGAGCACGGTGCATCGATTGCTAATGATAATGGTGCAATGATCAAACATAATTATTTCCATCCTGCGGTGATTTTTCCTGTGAGTAAAGAAATGAGACTGTACCGAGAAGAACAGTTTGGACCGGTGATCCCTGTGGTGCCATATCAAGAGGTTTCTGAAGTGATTGAATATGTGAGAGATTCAAATTTTGGTCAACAGTTGAGCCTTTTTGGCAACAACCCGTCAGAAATAGGTCAGCTTATCGATTGTTTATCTAATCAGGTTGGGCGAATTAATATTAATAGCCAGTGCCAGCGGGGGCCAGATAGTTTCCCATTTAACGGCCGTAAAGATTCAGCAGAAGGGACATTGTCCGTACATGATGCGTTACGCGTATTTTCTATTCGAACGGTTGTTGCGACAAAGCATTCGACCGATGGCAAGTCTTTAATAAATAATATTATAAAAATTAGAACTTCTTCTTTTCTGACTACAGATTTTATTTTTTAATTTAATAAGAAATAACTAAATTGCACAAGGACGTGCGGTGTTAGTTTGATTATACAAAGGCAATTGAAAGCGTTCTTGTTGTTACTTGATTACAAAAATATGTTATGGGTGCTTTGATAACAGGTTGGGTAAACTTAAGGCAGTAGCAGCATACCAGTAGCGCGCTGGTTTGATCTTCTAGTTGTTAGACCATGAAAATTATCGATTCTTTTATTTGTAATCGGGCAGTTTCTTTTCTACGACTTAGCTAACGGAACAGATCTTAACGAGCACAGCCAACGAGAATTGAGTCTAGCGGCGAGATGGCTTCATGAAAGAC
>CAKZQF010000046.1 GCA_937139475.1 uncultured Gammaproteobacteria bacterium
CAGAACAAGGAAAACGGATACTATTTCCGGGCAAATCCTCTCTTTTCCAAGTGTGGCCTACCGTATTCGGAAAACGATCGTTTTATGAATAACCCGTTACGGAGAATCTTATGGCTAGAATGCGTATCCTTACTTCCAGTGAACAAGAAACATTTGATAAACCTCCGTTGTTCAATTATGAACAACGAAAGCAATTTCTCAGCTTTCCCAAGCCATTGCTGGAGACTGCCCATGCCTTACGCACACCCAATAGCCAGATAGGGTTCCTTTTACTTTGCGGCTACTTTAAAGCCACAAAATGCTTTTTCTTACCAAAGAGCTTTCATCAGCGTGACGTTGAAGCTGTTAGCAAAGTGCTGGATTATCAGCCCAGTGAATTTCTAGCTGATAACTACCCCAAGACAACACGCCAGCGACACCAGAAACTGTTACTGGAATTTTATGGCTTCAGTTCTTTTGATAGCGAGGTTGAGTCAGCTCTTGCTACTGAAATTACTACAATGGCAAAAACTTATCTGAAGCCGAAAATGATCTTTGGCCGTTGTGTCGATTTCCTCATTCAAAAACGGATACAAGTACCCAGTTCACGGACACTATCGGATTTGATCCGGACTGGATTACAGGAGCATAAAGCCGGGTTGAGCGCTCTGATAGAAATCCACCTGGATGAAAAAACTCGCTGTTTGCTGGATGAGTTGTTTACCACGCCAGATGATCAAAATCAGTATCACCTTACTCTGCTCAAAAAACTGTCTCAATCTACCAAACCATCCAAAGTGAAAGAATCGATTGCTGACTTTGAAACACTATCAACGCTTTACTACCAAATGGATAAAACTATATCCATACTTGACCTTGATCACATCGGTATCCGTTATTATGCAGGCAGTGTGCTGAAGTCTGAGATATTTCAAATACAACGCCGCCAGGCCAACGACCGTTACATTCATGCTGCTGCTTTCATTGCCCACCAGTTCTTCCGTATTCAGGATAATCTGGCCGATATATTTCTCAGCGTGATGGCAACCTCTCAGAATACGGCGACCCGTAACCATAAAGAGCATCTCTTTGAACAGCGCAAGACGCATAGCCAACAACTCAAAACAGTAGTGGATGAGTTGGATAATTCTGTATTTGCCCTGATTCAGAATATGCGAAGCCTAGTTAGTAATAATACCTTATCGGATGTTGAGAAAGTGACCCAGATGAAAACCTTGCTGGAGCAGGGTAAAACTGAATCCTTTGAGGAACTGAAAGTGGGACTGCAACAGGCCAGTCAATCCAAAATCTGGTATGAGATTTTGGAACAACAATCGGTGAAGCTACAGAACCGCCTTAGCCCAATTCTGAAAGCGCTCGTCTTTGAACCTATTGGTCAAACAGGTCCGTTGAGAGAAGCCATTGATTATTTCAAAAGCAAAGATGGGGCAATTACTGACAAAGCACCGACTACTTTTCTGGACACGGATGAATGCAAAACAGTCATTAGCGATGATGGCACCTTCAGGAAATCGCTGTACAAAGTATTTCTATTCCAACACGTGGCTGCTGCCATTAAATCCGGGCACCTTAACCTTCGGGAATCCTATAAATACCGGCCAATGGATAGCTACCTGATTGATAAGAAGCGCTGGGAACAGGATAAGCAAATACTGCTGGAACGGGCCGGGTTGACAGAATTTACTGACCTCGAATCAATCCTGAAAACATTGGATACTGCTTTGTTCCAGCAGTATCAGAAAACGAATGTCGGCATTGAAAACAACCCTAACCTGACCATCCGGGCTGACGGGACTTTTTACATTAAAACGCCGGCACTGGATGCCAATGAGACAGACCCGTTACAGGAGTTGTTCCCGCAACGACATGATGTGCCTTTGGCCCAGGTGCTGGATACGGTAGATCGGCATTGCAACATGCTTAAAGCTTTTGAACACTGGCAACAAACCCATACCCCTTTGGCTGTCTCACGCCCTGCATTACTGGCAGGAGTCATGGGGTTAGGCTGTGGGATCGGTGTTCGTAAAATGGCTCGAATCTCCTCCCGGATGACAGAAAATGAGCTGGAGCATGCGGTGAACTGGCGCTTCTCATTGGAAAACATCCGGGCGGCCAACGACCAGGTAGTGAAGGCAATGGATGATATGGAACTGCCAAATTTGTACCGACGCGAGGCTGATCAACTCCATACCGCCAGTGATGGTCAGAAATTTGAAGTGCGCGGTGAATCCCTCCATGCGGGTCGATCGTTTAAGTATTTTGGGCAGGGGCAAGGCGTCAGTGCCTATACCTTTGTCGATGAACGTCATTTTCTGTGGCACTCACTGATGATCAGTGCTTCCGACCGTGAAAGCGCCTATGTGATAGACGGTTTGATGCATAACGATGTCGTCAAAAGCGATATTCATTCGACTGATACGCATGGCTACACAGAGGTCATTTTTGGACTCACCCACTTGCTGGGATTCTCGTTTGCACCACGTATCAAAGGGCTTGGTAAGCAAACGCTGTATATCTTCCGACCCAAAAACCGAGCAAGCTCTGACTGGAAAATCACCCCGGATAAAACGATCAATGCCAATCTGATCCGGGAAAACTGGGATGATTTTTTGCGACTGGCAACCACTATAAAACTGAAAGAAAATACAACCTCTGATATTTTTCGTCGCCTTAATTCCTATTCACGGCAGCATGCGCTATACCAGACGATGAAAGCTTTCGGCCAGATTATCAAATCGCTGTTTATTTTGCGCTATGTCAATGAGGTTGAACTAAGGCAGGCTATCGAAAAGCAGCTCAATAAAGTCGAACTTTCCAACCGTTTTGCCCGTGCTGTAGCCGTCGGTAATCCACGGGAGTACACCCAAACCGAGAAGGAAGAACAGGAAATTGCTGAAGGCTGTAATCGCCTGATCAAAAACAGCATCATCTGCTGGAATTACCTATGCCTAGAGCGACAACTGGAAAAGCTGACTGATCCGGACGCCAAAGAAAATATGCTTCGCATCATTGCGACTCATTCACCCATGACATGGGCACATATCAACATGCTGGGGGAGTACGATTTTTCAGAGGAGAAGCTCAAAGATTCGGTTGGGATTCTTCCCCTGAAATCGGTAGTCTGAAACGAGGAGGTTTTCGGGGGATGCTTATTTGAGGATTAGCTTTACGTTTCAGGGCTATCCATAAATTCCTGTGGGTCTTTTGGTACCTTTGTTGGAATGTACCCCAGAACCAGCTGACCGCCCTCACCTACCACACTGGAAACCAGAATTATTCTGGCACCCAGCAACTGATAGCGGATTTAGAAACGCAACGGGCCGACCTGCTCACCGGTGGCAACATCGCCAGTGAGTCGGGGCATGGTGCGGATGATCGAATGATTGCCTGGCTACTGAATGTTTCCGAAGAACGAGCACGGGATTTGAAGTGGCTTATCTTCGTGTTGGCGTTCGATATTTTGTCCTTGCTGTTTCGGCTAACGGGTGAATTTATCGTTCGGGGTGTCCCTGAAACCAAGCTACTGACCCGCCAATTAGCGGTGCTGTTAGAGTCCGGTTACAGCCTCCCCAATGCCGCTGCGGTGTTAGCCGGCACAAGCGGTTTTAATACCGCTTTGCCAGACCCCAATCTAACCCATCAAAATAGTGAAATCGACTGCACGCGTGCAGTCGAAAACCACTCGGCATCCGACCCTGAACCCGCTGTTTTAGAGAACGATAACGCTTTATATTTTGACTGGAAAGAGCAGGTGAAAACGGGTGATATCAAATGCACCCAGAAAGACGCAAAGCGGTTCATCAGTCGCAACCTTGCCACCGGTGGGAAATCACAAACCATTACCCCACAAGGCATGATTGAAGTGCACAAGCGATGGCTGGAGAAAGCAACCAATGAAGGGTTATTGAAACCGCTGGGTGGTGCGGGTAAGCCATCCCACATATTGGCATAAAGAGAATAGGGCGGTCGCAACTTGGCCGCCTTTATTTCAACCCACGCCACCACCTAATGAGAGGGTTTACTGGCTGTTCTGGTGCCTCAAGCCTGAGTAGCAATGTTGTGTTTTGATCCTTCAACCATTGCTTGTCCTGTTCCGTTTTATCTAGGACTTCACGCAACAGCTTTATTTCCATCTTCAATAGGGTGTTTTCAGGGTGTCCGATGTTGTTCGATTCGGTGTCCGATGGACTGTTTTTTGTTGTACGATTATCAAGTTCAGGAAAGACCCTCACCAGCTCAGAACTGTCTATATATTTCTTTCCATCACTAACTGAAACGCTTATCAAGCCTTTGTTTATATACCTGCTGTAGAAAGTACTGCGTGCAACACCAGACTGTTTAATTGCCTCACTAACGCTAAGTCTTGCCATGTCTCAACCTGTACGAATCGAACTGTATTCGTACAGTATCATAATACAGTGATCTGTATGATCAGTTGCTATCGATAACCGTGATTATCAGTAGTAATATTAGGTTGTCGGCTTGAATACTTAGCTATGACCTGTTTATGTTGAGACATAAAAGCAATTATGCGAAGTTAAATAGAGGTATTGAATGAGTGGTGTAAGCACAGCAACAATTGAAATCTTGCAATATATGCTTCCAGGTTTTTTGTGTGCATGGATTTTCTATTCATTCACATCACACCAAAAGCCACAGCAAATCGAACAGCTCGTTCAGGCTTTAATTTTCACTCTTATTATTCAGGTTCTAGTGATATTTTTTAAATTCACTATCGATAGTTTTTTTACTGGTACCAATTGGTCTGAAGATCGAGAGCTTGTGCTGTCAACAGTTATGGCAATGTTGATGGGGTTTATTTTTTCAGCCTTTGCAAATAATGACCTATTTCATAAATTGATTAGGTTACTTCGAATCTCCACAGAAACATCATACCCATCAGAATGGTATGGTGAATTGTCTTCCCAAAAACACTTTGTAATTTTACATCTTGCAGGGGAACGAAGAATATATGGCTGGCCTAAAGAATGGCCATCTTCACCAGACACTGGTCACTTTTCCATTATAATGGGAGAGTGGCTAGTTAATGATTCAGAACAACAGCCATCAGTAACGCAGTCAGATATAATCTTAATTAAAGCATCAGACGTTGAGATGGTTGAGTTCATAAAACCTACATTAGAGAGTTAATCACTATGGGAAAGAAAGCGTCAAATCCACCACCTTTGATTACTACCCCTGAACATAACGTGGGAGCAAATAAAACGCCTGTCGTTGCACCAACCCGTTACCAAAAGCCACCACCGCCACCGCCACCGCCACCAAAAAAGAAAGAAGGATAAGGACTTACGGTGCACTTTAGCCATATAAATAGGGTGCACCCTATTTAGAGTGCTTAGTGCTGCCAGAATCAAGTCTAAATAGGGTTGGACAGGTGATTATTAGAAGATATTACAAAAACACCTGGAGGCTATTTATAGCATCCAAAGGTGTTGATATTTGAGAGGTATGGCCCAATATTAGGCATGAATAATATAAGTGGATGACCATATAATGAGTTTAAGTAGCTTCAAAGATGCGGAAAAATTAGAATCGGAAATCGAACAATTGTCAGCTAGAAGCTACGAGCTGTATTCTGCTGATAAAAAACGATTGTTAGATGAAATAATTCAAGAATACAAAGATTATCTAGCAAAAGAGGGATTTACTCTAAAGCACCAGGACCGAAATATAATAGCTAGCTATGGTTCATCCACCATAACTTTAGAGGTTCCACCTTATGACGAACAATATTTTGGGGCTATTCATGTACTAAAGTTAGCAAGCTCCCAAAAGGAAAAAGAGTTATGGAATATTGGGTTGTTCAGCACAAAGGTACGTAAAGTACCACAGGATTTTTCTACACCTTAGCTATAGCTAGCTTACAGGCGTTTTAGTACCTCCTGAAATGGGGATGTTTTCTTCCCCTGATTTCAGGAGGTGCACGTAGCCACAGGTTACAGAGCATATCTGTTATCGTTTAAACCCTCATTTTTAATACCGTAAAAGTTCAATGAAAACCCATGGTATTTAGATAGCTTTTCTATCATAAATACAGAACTTTACTGGTTTTCTTTTAATATAATTGGCAACACTCTTTGTTTTACTGGTTTGTCTAAGAAAAGGCACAACAGGCTGAATTCAAGTTCTGTGGTACTTTACGTACCTTTGTGCGGATTAACCCAATATTGCAATTCATAGAGGAAAGTCTATGAGGTTCGGCGTCACTTCTGTTGAAGTAATCGACCAAAATAAAGATAAAATTTTAGTTTTGACGGAAAAAAGAGATCAGCTGAAATCTGAGATAGATAACTATAAGCCCATCGTATACGGCCTAAATTTTTCCAAAGAAGGGTCAAGCGACAAAGGGAATACCCCTTCCGTTTCTACAATAACAGAAGTAGTAACCGCAATATTTGACTAACTACTAGAGTGTTAGCAAACACTTAAGATAATGGAAATTGTCTTAAGTGTTTCGGTCGGTTTTATAGATCGCTATTGATCCATGCCATCCGCTTCGCCAGGCCAAAACTTAGGATCCATGAATTGCTCATATGACCAAGGGTTAGCCTCAGGGAAAATCTTTTCTTTTAAGCCTGTTTCACGCATTGCGCCAGAGAGAGCATAACCATAGGCGATCTCGATTAAGTCTGGCAGCTTGCTTTTCAGCCCTGGGTTTTCCTCCAGGTGGCTTTCTATCCGTTTTCGCTGCTCAATAATGGTGAATTTCCAGCTTCGGCCGCGGTAAGCCGGTTGGTATTCCCATTTCAATAAGTGCATGAGTAAGGTTTCAAGAAACGACTGTAGAGCACGTCTTTCAGATTTACTCATATCTTCAATTTCCTCAATGATGTGCTCGAGATCTGCCTGATCGAATTTCCCTTGCCGTAATAACTCGGCTTGCTCCAATGACCAGGTATAGAGATCGGAATCATAGGTTGCTGGTTGGGTACTCATATACGGCACCTCCTTGATTTAACGCATTGATGCCTTGAGGTTAGCATTCGATTAGAAGTAAGTGAAATAGCTTACTTTCTTACCCTTTAGGCGCTCTTAATTTTCTCGCTGTTATAGCGAGTAAGGCAAGGGTCTATTTAAACGAGTAACCACAGCAAGACCTATCAACCTGAAAAATGCCCAATAACTGATTCAATCAGTTTCGAATTTGGTAAGTGTTGTTCACCATTATAGGGTTCGAAAATCCCTACAAAGTCGCCAAGCGATAAAGTGATGGTTGGGCAGTTGTTGCAACTAATACCGGTGTTTCATGGTTCGTTGGTATTAATAGTTTCGTACGGTTTTAGTGTCTCTATTTCTCCTGTTGGAATGAATACGCCTCAGTGATGGTTCACGTAGTTGGCGAGTGGTTTAAGTTAGATCTTTCGATCATGTTTTATCAATGGTAGATCTTGCGATCATTGGTATTTAAGCAACATGAAGCACCCGTATCTGGGTACCCGATCCGTTTCATCATGATTAGCGGATATTCTCAGTGATGACCTACTGAGGGGAGGTGTTAAGCCTCAGAGTATATCATGCATTTTTAGCCTGTCACTGTGCTGTCACTATTTGGAATAGCACTTAGCCCTAGCATTTGGCTAGCTTCCAGCTGTATGTCACTGTCTGGATAACAGTGACATACAGCCAACAGCAAAGCGCTTCGACTGAAACTTTTTATTCATGAAAATTTTATGTTTTATACATAAAAAGTTTATTTAAAGTTTATGTTTTGTTTATTCCACAGAGACGCCAGCTAGCCGCTAACGTCCAGCCGAAGCACACAACAAGGGCTCATTGCCGCCCTCTTTTTCGTGTCCGAAAAATTCACCGCTAGGATGCGGACTAGAAGATTAATGATGCACTCCAACAATGCACCATTACTCTCTTGGCCAACCGCTTTTGATTGTTAGCCAGGAAACTAATCAGTCTGCTACGTCAAAAGCTTCTCAGAGCCTCATAGCGGCGATTACTTAAACGGACGGGTAGATTCGTTCGTTAGATTCTTAGTTTTGCTCACTACCGGCCTCTGAGGCATGTTTAATCAGGTAATGCGTTGTGATTCTTAGCTAATCTTCTAGTCCATATCCTTGGGTGAATTTCCTGCTACAGCGGGAAAGAGGGACAACGTCCCTAAAACTACTTTGCTGTTGATTTTGATTGTTGGTTGGCTTGGGGAGTGATGCAGCTTGTTAAAACTGCATAAATCGGTGGCTCACAAACCCCAAAAAAACAGCACTCCTTTTTCAGTTATCCACAGCATCCTCTATGTTTCTTTTGTTTCTTCTTGTTTCTAGACGCCATAATCTTATTTAAATCATGGCCTTACAGGTTTAAAAACGATATTTTGGTGGTTAAAAACGATATTTTGGTGGTATTAAAACGATATTTTGGTGGTTAAATAGTATAAAAAAATATTTATATCTTTTAATTAAAAACGATGTATTATCGGCTTATACTTTTTAGATGGTTTTGATATGAGTCTTGATGCAAAGCTCAAAAAGTTTAGGCTTACGATGGAGTCTAAACACAAAAATATTAATGTGGAATATGATGGCCTTCGTGACGTGGCCGACAACAGTGTTACCAAGTCCAATGCTTTAGCTCGAGCATATTACCGATTTGGCTTGGTTGAAAAACGGTGCATGGAAGCATTGATTAGCAAGCTAAACCCTCTTCGTAGTGATGCTGATTACCAAGATATTGAATTGTCAGCAGTCGAATATGCAAAGGCTTATGGAGTCTCTGAAAAGCATGCTTATCAACATCTGGCCAGCGCGGGAGACTCTCTAGTTAATCGCGTGATTACCATCGACAGCCCAAGATTTGGAGTGGATAGAGAAAAACTAACGCTTATGAGTCGCGTGCAATACCTATCAGACAATGGCCGTGTAATCTGTACTTTTAATAACTTAGTTGTCCCTCACCTGCTCCATATACGTAACCAATTCACCAAGTACCCTCTTCGCGATGCTGCGAACTTCAACAGTTCGTACACATGGCGTTTTTATGAAATTTTAGTCAGTTGGGCAGAAGATAAAAGGGACACAAACGGTCTAATAATCGGCTGGATTGACCGCCAAAATGTTGATGAATTACGGGAAATGCTGGGTGTTCCTGCTAGTTATAAATGGTCTGATTTTCAGAGACAGGTTTTGAATGTTGTGGTCAATGAACTTAAAGAAAAAGCAAACATTCATGTAGCCATTGAGACTAGAAAAACCAGCAGAAAGATAACTCATCTGAATATTGAATTCATTGAAGACGATCAACAGCAGCTACCGCTACTAGGAGGTGTAAGAAGTTAAATAAGATCAGGCGCAGCAATTAAGCCACGCCCTACCCCGTTCTGATTGGATGCGGAAACATCCAAGCCAGGACTTCATCAAACGATCATCTGAGGATCGAAAAATGCACAACGATATTAGCACTACTTTCAGTAGTGAATCACTGATTGTCTCACTGGGTATCATTGCCCTCTTCCTTTCCCTAATTGCTTATCAGCAGCGCGGCCACGTCAACCAGTCCCGTTCATGGCTGGGATACTCTGCTATGACGCTGGAGCTACTCGCCGGATCCATGGCGATTTACTGGAGTGTCAAAAACGGTTCTGGCTTGTTGACCTGGATCTTCGTGTTTGGTTTTGTCGGGCTTGCGGTCGCAAAGGCCAGCATCGTTCCCGCTGTCTCCAAAGCCTTCACCGATCGCAACCATCCCGCGCTGCTATTCGGTGTTATTTCGCTATTGGGTGCCTACAGCGTGGTTTACTTTGCCGGCTCGTTTCACGGTGGCATCGAGGGCGCTGGGAAAGCGGCACAAGAAGCCACAGCCAGCGCCCCTATTCGTGCGTTAGATTCACAACTGGAAGCTGCCCGGGACAAGCTCAGCGGATTATCAAACTATGCTGATAGCTCAAAGGCCGCGAAGGAGAGCGCAACCGCGAAAGCATTGGATATCAAACTATCCAATGCCAGGACCGCATTAAGCCGCTGCCCGACCAACTACCTGACAAAATGCATTAACCCCAACCAGCGCAAAATAGACAGCCTGCAGAACGGGTCTATCCCAACAAAGGTACCAAAAGAACCACAGGATTTAGTGTTAGCTAGTCCGTAGCCGTGTGCTCATTTCTGAGTTCTTTGATCCGGTCTGCCGGAAAATATTTATAAAAGGCTGTCCGACCGATACTAAGCTGATCAATCACATCCCCAACGAATGGGTAATTCTCCGTATCCTTCAATAAAGCTTCCGCTTGTTTGAGCATTTGTTCATTCATCGCTTTTGGCCTGCCACCCCGTCTCCCGCGTTTATTAGCTGCGGCCAGTCCTGCGCGGGTATTTTCAACGATTAACTCTCGCTGGAATTCGTCAAAAGCGGCTGTCATATGGAAGAACAAGCGGCCCTCCGGTGTTGTGGTATCAATATTTTGGGTCAGCACTTTGAGAGCAATTCCACGTTCATTGATCGTAGCCGCTGTTTTAATGATCTGTGTTAATGAGCGAGCTAATCGGGAAAGCTTCCAGACAACCAGTGTATCTCCCTTCCGCAAATAACCGAGTGCCGCTATTAATTGCGGCCTGTCCCGATGTGAGCCGGATGCTTTCTCTGTAAAAATCTTCTCACAACCTATTGCCCTAAGGGCATCCATCTGGAGTGCAGGGTTCTGATCCATCGT
>CAKZQF010000047.1 GCA_937139475.1 uncultured Gammaproteobacteria bacterium
CGTCCGAGGCTTCTGGTTTTATGGGGCCTGATTATGAGAGTTGTCGTCAACATTCCCCCAGGGAGCCACCCTGAACTGCTCAAAGAATTAGAAAAGACGCCGCCACGGGAACGCGCTGAGCGCCTGCGGATGCTGGCCACCTTTGGCTTAATTCACATGAGCCAACCCAATCTATCCACGTCATCTGCACCGGTGGATGGCCATGCTCCAGAAGTTGAAATTACTTCTGTGAGTACAGCGCCAGAACCCAAAGCAGAATCACGTAAACAATCATTAAAATCAAAACTTCGGTTTGACTAATTAGGGGGGTATTTATGAAGTTGTCAGATGCAAAATGCAGAAATATCAAACCTACCGAAAAAATACAAAAATTAACCGATGGCGCAGGTCTGTATTTAGAAGTTAAACCATCAGGAGCAAAAAAATGGCGTTACCGGTATCGCATTGCTGGGAAAGAAACAGTTTTTACAATTGGTGATTATCCTACAATTAGCCTTAGTGAAGCCAGAATTAAGCGCCAAGAGGCGACTGAACTAGTAAAAGAAGGTAAACATCCAACGACAATCAGACAGTCTCGAAAGGTTAAAAACGAATGGGAAAGCGTTAATACCTTTCAAGCGTTGGCTCATGAGTGGATAGAAAAGAATAAGTCCAAGTGGTCCGAAAACTACAAGCGCCAGATTGAAATCAATTTACGGCGTTATGTGTTTCCGTCAATTGGCAAGCTGCCAATCAAGTCTGTTGAATCAGCCCATATTTTGGTAATTGTCCAAAAAATAGAGAAACAAGGTGTTGATAAAAGAAAAGGTAAGAAAGGATCACCTTCAATTGCATTGCTTGTAAAGCAATGGTGCGGAGCAATTTTCCGGTATGCAGTAGTAACATTAAGGGCTGAATACGATCCGGCAGCCCCTATTCAAGGAGCTATTACAAGACCGAGAGTCAGGCATCATCCTCATTTAGAAGGCCCAGAACTAAGCGGTTTTATGAGAGCGTTAAACGCCTATGAAGAACGAGGAATGCGACAAACCATAATTGCATTGAGGTTACTACTGCTTACCTTTGTTCGAAACGGCGAGCTACGTCTTGCAATTTGGGATGAGTTTGATCTAGAAAATGCGATATGGCGAATTCCTGGCGAACGTATGAAAATGCGGGAGCCTCATGTCGTACCATTATCCAAACAAGCCATGCAACTTTTAAGAGAGCTTAAAACTTTTACAGGGCCATTTGGTTTTATTTTTCCAAATCGCTCTACTGCAAATACGGCGATGAGCAACACCACGATAAATAGAGCCATAGAGTACATGGGCTATAAAGCCCGTATTACTTCGCATGGATTCAGGGGTACGGCATCAACAGTGCTTCATGAGCACGAATGGCCACACGAAATTATTGAGAGGCAACTCGCGCATGCCGAACGAAATTCTGTAGTAAAAGCTTATAACCATGCTCAGCATCTATCTAAGCGCAGAGAGATGATGCAATGGTGGGCGGATTATTTGGATGAAATCGAATCTAAGGCACTGGAGGTCGATTGATTAAGTGATGAATTTTTGCATCTTGCTGACCTGCACTGGTTCTCCTCACACTTCATAATACTCCTGAATTAAACATTAGGAGTTAGTCATGGATAATCGAATTTTACGTTTACCCCAAGTTATTGAGTTAACTGGTTTCAGTCGAAGCTCAATTTATGCACTCATGAAGACTGGAGAATTTCCGCTCAACATCAAGCTTGGACAAAGGGCTGTGGGGTGGAAGGAGCAGGATATCACCAACTGGATAAATACCAGAGCATCATATACTCAACACTATGCACTCAGTAACTAAAGATAGTACGGGTATGGCCAGAATCATACCCGCATTCATACCCGCATTCATACCCGCATTCATACCCGCAATTTATCAAGATGGTGCTAGAACGCAATAAACGCTACAGGAAAAAAACGTTTTGTAATCAACTAAATGACTTGTAACTACTGGACGTTTATACACCACGCTAGATACTCATGCAGATTATCTATTATCAGTAACATCTAAATCGCTTGGGCACGTACTCGGCCAAAAGTTTCAATACTAAAGGCAATTAGCCCTGCAATACCGCTAGTTACAGCAAAAGCTCCAACCAATGGCAATGCGGTGCCATTATATAAGGAGCCAATAACTAAAGCGAGCAGTGAGGCAACTAATGTCGATATTGCACCAACGATAGCGGCCCCCATACCTGCCAAATGCCCCAAGGGCTCCATTGCTAGCGAATTGAGATTACCGAAAATAATGCCAACACAACCAAATACCACCAAGAAATAACCAATAAGCCAAGCCAACGGCGGCAGCCCGTCGTGCCATAAGGAAAATAGCCAAAAGCTTAGCGAAGTAATAAACAATACAACAAATGCACGCAAAACAAGGTATGCCATTCCTTTTATAACAACCAGCTTGCCATTGGCATAAGATGCGAGGCCATAAAAGAAAGCGATACCAGCAAAGCATAATGCAAAGTTATCGCCCAAGGCGTAAACTTGGCCAAATAGTGGCTGTGCACTCGCTAAATAAGCGATAAAAGCACCAGATAAAATACCTGCGCTTAGTGTATAGAAAACTGAAACAGGGGTTGTTACCACTTCTTTAAAGGTTGCATAAAAGACTTTTGCACTAAGGGGTTTTCGATATTGTGGTTTAAGCGTTTCTTGTTGGCGAAGTGCAAACCATAACAAAGACACGACGCCAATCAACAACATCAGATAAAAAATAGTTTGCCATGGTGCAAACCATAAAATCCCTTGGCCCAAGAGAGGCGCTAACATTGGTACCAATATAAACAGCATCATAATAAATGACATGATTTGCGCCATCTGCGGGCCAACATATTGATCACGAATGATGGCAATGCTTAAAACTCTTGGCGCCGCCAAGCCAAGTCCTTGCAGAAAACGACCAATTAATAGCCAGGTAAAATCAGTGGCATTAATACAGATTAACGTTGCACCGATAAATACAACATAGCCTGTATAAACAAGGGGTTTTCGTCCAAAAGTATCTGAGAGGGGGCCAAAAATTAACTGACCTACCCCCAACCCCAACAACAGCAACGAGACAGTCATCTGAATATCATCATTAGCAGCCAAGTTTAGCGTTGTTTCGATCAGCCCCAAGGCAGGTAAAATCGCATCAATGGCTAACGCGACAAGAGACATCATCAGCGCCATTAATCCAACAAATTCAACTTTGCCAAGAGATGACTTTTCTGTTTTCACTTTACTTCCTTTAGATATTGGCGTTATAGGTTATGCTACTGATAATCATAAAGTTACCCCATTATCATTATCAGGTTCGTTGTCCAACGATATTGGGAATGTTTACATTAAACCAGCCTAAACCAATGCGACCATCGAACCTGTTGATTATATCATTTCTGGTAACAGCCTATTCGGGCTTCGCGCATTTTCTAAAACAGAAGATAGCGGGATAAATACGATATAAGGCGTGAATATAAACTAAGCGATGGATAGTTTGCCTGGAGCTACCCAGTCACTTGTTTAACTAACGGTAATAAATCTTATTGACGTACCAAATTTTGACACCAGAGGGAGTATTAACAGTCACTTCATCGTCAACCTGTTTACCGATAAGCGCGCGCGCCATAGGTGAGTCGATGGTTATATGGTTATTAGCAACATCAATTTCATCAGGCCCAACGAGACGGTAAGTGGCCTTAACCTCGTCATCATTTTCCAATTCAACATATGCACCAAAATACACTTTACCCTCTTGCGATGGTGCATAATGCACGATCTCTAGCTCTTCCAAACGTTTCATTAAAAAACGTAGACGGCGATCGATAGAGCGTAATTCTCGTTTGCCTTCTTTATATTCCGCATTTTCGCTGCGATCACCCAATGCGGCAGCTTCCGACACGGCGCGAGTAACCTGCGGCCTTTTCTCTTTCCATAAATATTTCAGTTCACGGTCAAGTGTATTCCACCCTGCGGGCGTGACAAGATTTGTTTTCATAACTAAAGGCACTCATATGACATGGTTAATATTCTAAGCGATACAGTAAACTAATGCGAACACACATATGTGTAACTAAATTGTTAATAATTTGGTGCCCCCTTGAATATTCATCTACAATGTGCTGCATAGTCTGACTAACCTCAGACTTACAAATTTAATAAGGAAATAAAATGTATAAAATAATAATAAGCATTAGCTTCTGTTTAAGTCTACTCGTAGGTTCGATCGCAGAAGCGGCTCCAGCACCAAAAATCCCGGTAGAGGATTTCTTTAAAAACCCTTCTTATAGTCAATTACAATTGTCTCCTGATGGAAAGTATCTAGCGGCACTTATTGATGTATTAGACCGCAGAAATCTAATGGTCATGGAAACAAATGATCTTTCAAAATACGAAATACTCACAGGTTTCAAAAAACAAAATGTTGGTGGTTTTTTCTGGGCTAACAATGACCGAATAGTTTTTACTATGGATAGTAGTAACGGACGAGAAGCGCTTAGCTTATACACCGTAGAACGTGGAAAGAAGAAACCTAAAATTGTACAGCTACTAGGTGCTGAAGGTTCAACACGCGGCACGATAAGCGCTAATGTTGTTCACACGCTTCCAGATGATCCAAACCACATCATTGTTGCCTATAATCGTCGCTACATCAAAGCTCCTGATCTGTATAAATTAGCCTTAGACAGCAAATGGAACAGCAAGAAAAAACGCAACCACTCAATGGAGTTGATCGCTAAGAATCCGGGAAATGTTCAGGGCTGGGTGCTAGATCATGATGGCCAGGTTCGAGCCGCAGTTAGCGTAGACGAGCTAGTAGGCAAGTTCCTATACAAAAAGCAAGGTGAAGAAAAGTTCAGAACTTTATTTGAATATAGCATATTTGATGAGCAAATTTCGCCACTAGGATTTGATTTTGATAATAAAACCATGTTCGTTGCTTCCAATAAAGGACGCGATAGAATGGCTATCTACAAGTTCGATCCAGAAACGGCTAAATTGGGAGAGATGGTTTACGGCCACGACGAAGTGGATGTCACTAATTTAATCATGTCTAAAAAGCGTCAAAAACTAGTAGGCATCAGCTATCTAGCTGATTACCCTGAGACTGTTTATTTTGATGCTAAAGAAAAGAAGCTTAAAGCTAGCTTTGCAAAAGTTTTCAAAGGGAAACGTGTAAGCACTGCAAGTTTAAGCAAAGATGAAACACTACGAGTATTAATAGCACACAACGACAATGATCCAGGCACTTACTACCTATATGATTCAGTTAAAAATAAACTGAGCATGCTGGCTCAACCAATGGGTTGGCTAAAACCAACTGATCTTGCAGCAATGAAGCCATTTAGGTTGCAAAGTCGTGATGACCTTACACTACGCGGTTACTTAACGGTTCCAGCAAATAGCGACGGTAAGAACCTTCCTTTGATTATCAACCCCCATGGTGGCCCGTTTGGCGTACGAGATAGCTGGGGCTTTAACCCTGAAGTACAATTCCTGGCTAATCGCGGCTACGCAGTTGCACAAGTTAACTTCCGTGGTTCTGGCGGTTACGGGCGCGCATTTGAACAAGCTGGCTACAATGGTAAGTGGGGCGCAGAAATGCAGCACGACATTACCGATACGGTTAACTACCTAGTCAAAGAAGGAATCGCAGATCCAAAGAGAATTTGTATATACGGTGCTAGCTATGGTGGCTATGCAACGATGGCAGGTTTAACCTTTACACCTGATCTTTATAAGTGTGGTGTTAACTTTGTGGGTGTAACTGATACCAAGCTATTATTTGATACATTACCAAAACACTGGGAAAATGGGCGCAAAGCGTTAGAATCACGTATCGGTGATCCATCCGATACGGAATTAATGAACCGTATGTCTCCATTAGCTCACGTCGAAAAGATCAAAGCACCTGTTTTTATTATTCATGGTCGCCGAGATATTCGTGTTAAATACGAACACGCTACTAAGCTAAGAGACAGATTAGATGACCTAAACAAACCATATGAATGGTTAGTCAAAAATAATGAGGGTCATGGCTTTAGAAAAGTAGAAAACAAAATTGAGATGTATAAACAATTAGAAGCGTTTTTTGCTAAACACCTCTAAATCATACTCTTCCAAAGGCAGCGTAAGCTGCCTTTTTTATTTGATTTGCCTCAACATATAATTTCTGATTAGATCAGCTGTAATCTCTACTTTATTGATTTATTTTATGTCTATTCTAATTAACACTATAGCTTCAGAAATTAACGCCTCAACAACCAGTATAAAAACAGCGATAGAGTTACTCGATGAAGGTGCCACGGTGCCATTTATTGCACGCTACCGTAAAGAGGCAACTAACGGTTTAGATGATGGGCAGTTACGTACACTGGATAAGCGCTTAAAGTATTTACGTGAACTCGCAGCTCGCAAAGAAAGCATTTTAGCTAGTATAAAAGAGCTGGGGAAACTAACCACCAAGATTAGCCAGCAGATAGAACAAGTAGATAAAAAAACCTCTCTTGAAGAACTTTATAAGCCCTTTAAAAGCAAGCGTCGGACGAAGGGACAGATTGCAATAGAAGCGGGCCTAGAGCCATTGGCAAACCTTTTATTGACCCAACCCCAACAGAGCCCCCAAAAGCAAGCCCATGCATTTGTATCACCACAACACGGGATCAAAAATATAAATGCGGCGCTTGAAGGTGCACAATCAATTCTCAGTGAGCAGTTTGCCGACAACGTATGCCTGCTCCAAAAAATACGCCAGCATATGTGGCAATATGGCCAGCTGGAAAGTAAAAAAGCCCGTAAGAAAAATCCGCCGATTGCAACGCATGTAAGTGAGAAATATAGTAATTACTTTGAGCATAGTGAACGATTAAGCAAAGCCCCCTCACATCGTGTTATGGCTATTTTACGAGGTCGTAATGACGGCGCACTACAGATCCAAGTTAACACCGGTAATCAAAATGATAGTAATCCATGCCTAGGCTATATTCTCAATGAGTACAATATCCGCAATAGCCCTCAAGCAGGTGCTCAGTGGCTATTTGAAACCGCCCTACACAGCTGGAAAAATAAGATTTATCCCAGCATTGAAAATGAGTTGTTGGCAAAGGTAAAAGAGCGTGCACAAGCTGAAGCAATTGATATCTTTGCTCAAAATCTAAATGATCTATTAATGGCAGCGCCAGCTGGTGAACATGTCACCATGGGGCTAGATCCTGGCATTAGAACGGGGGTTAAAGTTGCCATTGTTGATAAAAACAGTAAATTACTCGCAACCGATACCATCTACCCACATCAGCCAAGAAATCAATGGCAGCAATCGCTGCAAACACTTGCAACATTAATCAATAAACATCAGGTAACATTGATTAGTATCGGTAATGGCACTGGCTCTAGAGAAACAGAAAAGCTAGTCAATGAATGCAAGAAGTCCCACCAACTTTCTTTTGCAAGCCTCATGGTTAGCGAGGCGGGAGCATCTGTTTATTCCGCTTCAGAGCTTGCCGCCAAAGAATTTCCACAGTTAGATGTATCACTGCGTGGGGCAGTTTCAATCGCCAGACGCCTACAAGATCCGCTAGCAGAACTAGTCAAAATTGAGCCCAAAGCTATCGGTGTTGGGCAATATCAGCATGACGTAAACCAAGTTCACTTAACTCAACGGCTTGATGAAGTCGTCGAGGATTGTGTAAATGCGGTGGGTGTCGATTTAAATATGGCTTCTGCGCCGTTACTTTGCCATGTCAGCGGACTAAACCAAACATTAGCAAATAATATTATCGACTATCGAGAACAACACGGCCGTTTTGAGCGGCGCTCGCAGTTATTAAAAGTTGCACGACTTGGGCCAAAAGCTTATGAACAGGCAGCAGGATTCTTGCGTATCAACCAAGGGAAAGAGCCACTGGATGCATCAGCCGTTCATCCAGAGTCATACGCATTAGTGAAACAAATGGCGCAGTCATGTCAGCTCAATGTCGGGCAATTAATTCGCAATTCTAGTGTCATAAAGAACATCACCCCATCACAATTTTTCACCAAGCAACACGGCCTTGTGACCATTAATGATGTGCTTAGTGAGTTGGAAAAACCTGGACGCGATCCACGACCTGAATTTTCTATATACTCATTCTTAGAGGGGGTCGAGTCGATTAACGATCTGTACGAAGGCATGCAATTAGAGGGAGTTGTCAGCAATGTAACAAACTTCGGTGCCTTTGTTGATATCGGTGTGCATCAAGATGGTTTAGTACATATTTCAGCAATGGCAGACCATTTTATTAGCGACCCACGTGACGTTGTAAAAGCGGGGCAAGTCGTTAAGGTTACCGTGACAGAAGTTGATGCACAGCGCAAAAGGATTGCTTTGTCGATGAAAGGTGTTTCAGAGAAAGAAAAAACTCAACGCAGTGACAAAACAAAGCCATATCAAAAGCCACCAAAACAACGAGAAAAGAACAACTCAAATAATGCGATGGCGGCGGCTTTCACTAAAGCGAAACAGCGTTAGACCAACTGGTTAAGACTCGCTTGATCAGCAACGTGACTCGAGTTTTGATAATACTGATTGATATGCAAGGTGCGGTTACGAATCCTTTGTTGAAACTCATCATTCTGCGCTAAATCAATGCGACGATTAAAGCTATCAGATTGCACTTCGCCATCAACTCGATAGCTTTTGTCAGGGACTTTACCGCCAGCTTCAGCCATTATTTCTTGGCGGGCCTGACTAGCCATTTGCTCAGCTTTGACTGCCACACTACGATCTTGCGACGATGGCTGGGCTGGTGCTAGTGCAGCACGCTTTATCTGCTGTGCTTTTACCAACGTCGCGTGCGGATCATTTGGTACGCTAGAAGTATCGATAGAGACTTCGCCACTTACAGCATACTTAACACCGTCCGGACCTCGCTCATAGGAGTAGCTTGGTACACCGGCATACTTTCCTCCGACTCCAGCATGCGCTTGCTCATGGGCAATAACTTCAGTATTACGTTGTTTTAGCTCGCTAATCTCTTTTAATTCTTGCTCGGTATAACGCTCATCTACCTCATCACTGGCGCGCTCTTCATCGGCTGATTGCTGCTTGCCTTGCCCTTCTTTTTCCTGATGCTCGTGTTGTTGGGCTTGTTCTACTTCTTCTTGCGCTTGATTTGCAGGCAAGTCGTAAGTTGGATTATTTGACGGAGTAACTTGGCTAGGCTGTGCTTTTTCGCGTTCAGTTGCAACATTAGGAGCAGCATTACTCGAGGGTAATGGTGCGGCGGGGGGAATGATGGGACGAACAGCACTGTCCCTGACAACACTATCAGTAGCAGGGTTTGTGGTAACCAAACTTACATTTGGATAATTCGTCAGAATATTCATGGTCCAGGCAAGTATTCGAGTTGTCTATACGCGAGTATCAATTAAGCTGCCAAGAACTTCGTCAGCCGTGGTAATTACTTTTGCTGCTGCTTTTGCATCATGTTCGGCGACACGTAAATTCACTAATTCCTCGGTCAACGGTTTGGTTTCCTGCACTGCTTGCTCAAGCTCCACCGATGTACTACTGCTGCGCGCCTGAATGCTGTCGTTTTGCGCCTGCGCAATATTACTAGCACTTTGGGAAGCACGCTCAGTGGCAGCTTGAAAACCGGCAACACCAGAATCAAACGCAGAATTAATGTCCATAAATTGACCTTAGATAGTTACTTATCATTAGTTTAATTATTAAACAACTGAGAAAATAAATAAAGTTTTATTTTACATCTACGAACGTTAGTAGATGATCTAGAAATTCTTCTTTATGCGAGATAAAAGGAGCGTGTGACGCTTTATTCATAACAACTCGTTGACTTTGCGGCACAAGCTTATCAACCTTGCTGATTAGTCGTTGATTAACCAGTGAATCAAGCCGTCCGTAGATTCGCAAAAAAGGAATATCAATATCAACTAAACGAGGACGCAAATCGATTGAATCTAATAGATCCAGGCCGATACTCAGTGCTTTTGTAGATGGCAGTGGCCGTTGCGCTAGCATCTGTTTTAATTTCATAATATCTTGTTTAGCTGATTCACTTCCCAAGGCCTGAATTGCGAGAAAGCGTTCCAACGTCTTTACAAAATCTTGTTGTAACTGCTGCTGAAACAGGCTCAACACCTCTGGTTTTATACCTGGCCAATCTTGTTCTTGGGCAAACTTTGGTGAGCTAGCAACAGTGATAAGTTTGCTAACTAATTTGGGATGGGATAATGCAGCTTGTGTTGCAACTAGCCCTCCCAAAGACCAGCCTAACCAAATCGCTGGCTTGTCAATGGCTTGTGCAATACTGTTAACCCAGTCCTGAAGATCAGCTGATACATTTAATTCATGACTCAAACCAAACCCTGGAAGATCCACCGCGTGTACTTCAAAGTGCTGGGCTAATTCAGGGGCCAGTTGCTGCCAGACAGCACTATTTAAGCCCCACCCATGAATAAGAACTAAAGCCGGTCCTTGACCAAATACTTCCACATGAACTCTTTCACTGACCACAATATGTCACTCTTTTACTATACTAATACGATGAAAATTCTGATCGCTAGTGTAACACTGAATGCGCTAAATTCGCTGACAATTATCGTAGAGAAGCTGCGCAACGCGCTACCACACAATTGCGTGCTGTGTGATAACCAAACTGAGCACTTTCACAATCATTTGTGCCAGATATGCCGTAATGATCTGCCGCTACCGCAATACCTTTGCCTGGGATGCGCCATCCCCCTTGTCCATCAACAACCTTTTTGCGGTCAGTGCCAAAAGAGTCCCCCACGGTATAAACTCATCACTTGCGCTGGTTATGTTGCGCCTTTAAAGCAACTGATTTCATCATTAAAATATAAAGAGAATCAGATAATAGCACGTGAACTTGCACTGCATTTGGCAAAGCGTGTTAAGCACCTCATCGACAATAACCAGTTAGCAACGCCGCAATACCTTATTCCTGTACCCTTACATAAAAAACGCCTACAGCAACGGGGATACAACCAAGCAGCACTAATTGCAGATGCATTGGCAAGCCATTTAAATATACCGGTTTTAGACTGTACAACACGGATTTTAAACACCACCACGCAGACCGAACTAAATGCAGCTGAACGCCGTGCCAACTTACGGGATGCCTTTAAACTGGTTGATGATATTTCTGGAAATATTGTTGCCATAATTGATGATGTTTATACAACGGGTGCAACCATGCATGAGCTAGCTAAAACACTTGAATGTAAACATCAATTACAAATACAGTGCTGGAGTATTGTTCGTACGAACATTGAATAAAAGTTAAATAAATTCCCCAAGGCATTTAAATTTGCTGTCACCGCCCTCATTAAAAAGATAGAATAGACAAAAGCTGACCAAATTAGTTGGTTATTACGAGAATTATCTAGAGGCAATCCATGATTTCAATTTCTGATCAAGCTCAATCGCATTTTTGTGAGCTATTAAGCAACCAGCCAGAAAATACAGCGATCCGTGTATTTGTGGTTAACCCAGGAACTCCAAATGCTGAATGTGGTGTATCGTACTGCCCACCTGAGGCCTTTGAAGAGAGCGACAAAAAATTTGAGTACAACGGATTTTCTGCAGTAGTCGACGAACAAAGTGTTGCCTATTTAGAAGAAGCTGAAATTGATTACGTTACAGATAAGATGGGCTCACAGCTAACTTTAAAAGCGCCTAATGCCAAAATGCGAAAAGTTAGTGATGACGCACCGCTAGTTGATCGTGTCGATTATTTCATTCAATCAGACATCAACCCTAAACTGGCAAGCCATGGTGGCCAGGTAACATTAATGGAAATCACCGATGAAGGTATCGCGGTGCTTCAGTTTGGTGGCGGCTGTAATGGTTGTTCAATGGTTGATGTCACCTTGAAAGAAGGCATTGAGAAAGAAATGCTGGAAATCTTTGCCGGAGAACTAAGCGGCGTGAAAGATATGACAGAGCATCAATCTGGCGATCATTCTTATTATTAGGCTAAAAATTGCCATTTATACGATAGCGAAATACCCTCAGCAAAGTTTGGGGGTATTTTTATGCGGGCTGATGGTATTCGTATCTGGTGTTGCATTACTTTGGTTTAACCAACAAGAAAACAGCTGGCTGGCTCAATTGGGTGTGATCGCTATTTGTTTAGCGATAGTGATTAGCGCAATCGGATGGCTCGGCCTTTTGTGTCATCGTTTAGCCCAGCTAATCAACCGTGTAGAACAAAGCCGCAACAAAGGCTCGTTCAATTAACCTCCCGTTTTTATCCCGCTTTAAATTCATTGATTTATCATAGTTCTCTTGCGACTATTGGCTCATCTTTAGACAAGAGCACGATCACATGATAAGAAAAACTCACCTAATCATTGCCCCGTTGTTATTGGTACTCACCAGTCAAGCAAGCGCAGCAACAGTTGAGCAACCCTCATTTCCAGAATCAGAAATTCACCTATTTGAACTGTCACAACAGGACGGCGTTTACAGCCTCAAGAACGGTAAAAACATTTCCAACAACACTGGCTATGATAACCAACCTTACTTCACTGATAACGACCAAACCATCTTATTTTCATCTTCTAGAGATGGCAAACAAACAGATATTTATGAATACAATTTAGCACAGGGAAAAACCAAACAAATAACCCAAACACCTCATAGTGAGTTCTCACCAATGAGTTACGACAATAATCGCAGCATAACTTATGTTAACGAAGGGGGTATGCCGGACCAATCGGTATGGAAGCTAGAACGAAGCACACAGAAAAATAGCTGGTTACTAAATACTAAGGAGCCGATAGGATATTACGTTGCCGATGCCACATCTGGTGATGTTATTATTTGGTCTCGCTATGGCTGGAACGTTCAATACCTTAATACCAAGCGTAACGAGATTCGATATATCACAGCGGATGCTCAGCCAATCACACCACAAAAAATTCCACACAGCCGCAAATTTAGCTTTGTACATAAACAGGGAAACCATGAAGTATGGATTAAAGCATTTGACCCAAGATCCCAAGCGATTACACCAATTGCACCTATCTATGGCAACAACCAAAATTATGCTTGGACCAAGGAGGGGAATTTACTAACGTTTGAAAAAAATAAATTGTTGGTATGGGATACAAAATCAGCAGATAAACGCTGGCGCGAAGTACAAGACCTATCCAACAAATTCACGGGTAACTTATCAAGACTGGCGGTTAGCCGAAATGGAAAAAAGATAGCGATTGTAGAAAACAGATAGCCAATTCAAACGAACAAAAAAGCCGATGTAGTAAACTACATCGGCTTTTTATTTCAGCTATTCAATTAAGAGAACTGATTCATAGTGTTATCTTTACCAGAAGCTTTTAGTGCAGCATCACCGGCGAAGTATTCTTTGTGATCATCACCCATGTCTGAACCAGCCATGTTTTGATGTTTAACACATGCGATACCTTGACGAATCTCTTTACGTTGAACACCAGCAACATAACCCAACATACCTTGGTCACCGAAGTATTCTTTTGCAAGATTATCAGTTGATAATGCAGCAGTGTGGTACGTAGGTAATGTGATTAGGTGATGGAAGATACCAGCTTCTCTTGCAGCGTCTGCTTGGAAGGTACGGATTTTCTCATCGGCTTGTGTTGCAAGCTCAGTGTTATCGTAATCTACACTCATTAAGTTAGAACGGTCGTATGCTGAAACATCTTGGCCAGCTTCGCTCATTGCATCAAACACTTGTTGACGGAAGTTAAGTGTCCAGTTGAATGAAGGCGAGTTGTTGTATACAAGCTTCGCGTTTGGCACAACTTTCTTAATCTCATCCATCATCGCGCCAATTTGACGTACATGTGGTTTTTCAGTTTCAATCCAGATTAAGTCAGCACCGTTTTGTAGTGATGTAATACTATCTAGGATACAACGCGCTTCACCAGTACCTTGTTTGAATTGGAACAAGTTGCTTGGTAAACGCTTAGGGCGAACTAGTTTACCGTTTTGCTTAATAACAACATCACCGTTACCCACTTGGTCAGCAGATACTTCTTCACAATCTAAGAATGAGTTGTATTGGTCGCCTAAATCACCAGGTTCATTAGTAACAGCAATTTGTTTCGTTAGACCAGCACCTAACGAGTCAGTACGAGCAACGATAACACCGTTATCAACACCTAACTCAAGGAATGCGTAACGAACAGCATTAATTTTAGCTAAGAAGTCAGAATGAGGTACAGTTACTTTACCGTCTTGGTGACCACATTGCTTTTCATCTGATACTTGGTTTTCGATTTGGATACAACAAGCACCCGCTTCAATCATTTGCTTAGCCATTAGGTAAGTTGCTTCAGCATTACCAAAACCAGCATCGATATCAGCAATAATTGGCACGACATGCGTTACATGGTTATCAATTTTGTCTTGAATCGCTGCTTTTTCGCTCTCAGGAGCCTCGTCTAACTCTCGGAATAAACCACCAAGTTCACGCGCATCTGCTTGACGCAGGAATGTGTATAGCTCGCCAATTAAAGAGGCAACAGATGTCTTCTCATGCATTGATTGATCAGGCAGTGGACCAAACTCAGAACGAAGTGCTGCAACCATCCAACCAGAAAGGTAAAGGTAACGACGGTCAGTATTGTTCTCAAAATGCTTCTTAATAGAAATCATTTTTTGCTGACCGATAAAGCCGTGCCAACAACCTAATGATTGTGTGTACTTAGACGTATCGTTATCGTAGTTTTCCATATCCTTGCGCATAATATCTGCAGTGTAGCGAGCAATATCTAAACCATTTTTAAAACGGTTTTGTAGTCTCATACGTGCTACTGACTCAGGATTAATTGCGCTCCACGCATTACCTTGTTGTTGACATGTTGTTGCAACGTTATCGATTTCTGTTCTGTAATTAGACATAGCAATAATCCTTAACTTAATGGTGTGTTTCAATTTTATAAAACAGCGTTGTGCTGTGAACGAGAAAAATAATATCCCGCGCGCAACCATAACGCCAGTGTATAATTATTATTATCGACATTCACAATATTTATATGACAACAATTCAGTTACATATTAAAACGAAGGTAGACCTTAGTCGAAAATAAAAAAACCGTCGTCACACCAACGTATAAGGTTAATTACGTAATAAAATTTCAGTTTTTTAGGCCCATTGCTGCTTTTTTATGTAATAAAAACAAAATTTAAACGCCAGTTTAATTTATTACTTGCCGAACGCACGTAAATTCATGTAAATTATAGCTTTTGGCAATGGTATTACGCAGATGAATATAAACAAAATTGACCTAAACCTATTGATTTACTTTGATGTTTTGCTGCGTGAGAAAAATGTTACTCGAGCAGCGAACCAACTTAATATTACTCAGCCAGCAATGAGCAATGGCTTAAAGAGGTTGCGTAATCTATTTAATGACCCAATTTTAGTTCGCACCTCAAATGGTATGGCGCCAACAGAGCGCGCTCAAGCTCTTGCCCCTACCATTAGGAAGATATTATTAGAATTGGAAGAAGCCCTACAGGGCGAAGACAATTTTAACCCTGCTACCTCTGATCGCGTCTTTCGCTTGATGGCAAGCGATTATGCCGCATCGACCATGGTACCCAACTTATTAAGCAATATAGGTAAAATAGCGCCACATATTAGCATTGATATTATGACCCCCAGTGACATCAACTTTCATGATGTTGAAGCGGGTAAAGTCGACATGGCAATCAATCGCTTTGAGGAACTACCACAATCTTTTCACCAAAAAACCCTATGGCATGACTCATTTACCTGCCTAATGGCATCAGATAGTCCTTTGGTTAACCGATTTGGGCTACAAAGTTACCTGCGCGCCAAACACATATGGGTATCTAAAACCGGTTTCGGGGTTGGAGTGGGTATGGATCCTAAAGATGTTCAAAAGCTCGGCTGGGTTGACGAGGCTCTGGCACGCATTGGTGAAAAGCGGACAATTAAAGTCTTCACCCGTAATTATAATGTCGCGATGCAATTAGCGCTTCAAGATCAACTAATAGCAACACTGCCAAGCAAGGCAGCTGCTCGCTTTAATGACGATCCGGCATTTACCAATATGCCACCACCATTTGATATTCCTGAAATCGAATTGAAAATGATCTGGTCACCACTACTACATCATGATGCCAGCCATATCTGGTTTAGACAGAAGGTGTTAGAAGCCGCACAAAGTTGTTAACGTAAGAGCTTTTATTGATGAAATAAAAATCGCGCCCTACGGCGCGATTTTTTTATTACTGTATAAGCGGGCTAAACTTAGAAAGTGTATTTCATGCTCAGTGAGAATTCACGAGCAGCACTCAAACGGTAGTCTGCATCATCATCGCTAAAGCCATCTTTATGGGTGCCAGAAATACGGGAATAATCTGTATATGCACGATCTGTTAGGTTAGTCAGTGCAAAGTTAACTTTTAGCTGCTCGTTCACTTCATAATAAGCAGTTAAGTCAAGCACACCGTAACCTGAAGTTTTCACTTCATCTTCGTTTACCTTACGCATGTCATCGCTCCAGCGTACTAGTAAATCGCCACCCCAGCTATCCTGCTGATACTCTAGGCCAACAGTACCTGATAATGGTGAAATCTCGCGGATGTAGTTACCTGTAGTACGGTCTTTCCCGTCTTGATAAGCAGTGTTGGCGAATACAGTCATTGTATCGCCAACAAAATAAGTTAGGTTCAGCTCAGCACCTTTAATCGTTACTTGATCGATGTTGTGATATTGCTGAACGTCTACGGTTCTACCGTTGCCAAAATCAAGCGTCTCAACTAAACGAATATTAATAAAATCTTGATAGTCATTATAGAAAACGGCAGCTTGATACGCGAAATCACCGTGATGACCGCGCGCGCCAATTTCAAAGCTATCACTGCTTTCTGGTAGTAATTCGTCAGCAGGAATAATTTTGTAACCGTAACGGGAGTTATCGTGATTAGCGTATGCTAGGTCATATGCAGGTACTTTAAAACCTTGAGCAAACTGAATATAACTTGATAGTTTCTCATTGTAATCGTAAATAACACCTAGGTTTGGCGATAATTTTTGCTCGCTGATATCACTATATTGAAACTCTGCTTCAGCAGAATTATCAGGTTTCATGTCATAGCTATCCCAACGTAAACCGCCAATGAAAGTAACAGAGTCGCTCACTTCAATGTTGTCGTTAACGAACACACCGTAACGTGTAATGTCATTCTCAGGGAATTTATCACTGGTCTCATCTTTTGTCACAACCCCATTTTGTGTACGGTATTCATGCACATCACGTAGGCTGTTTGACTGCTCGATATCAACACCGTAGCCAATGGTATGTGTTGCCCTGTCGGTTGAGAAGCTCTTTACGGCATTTGAAAGAATACCAACAGTTTTTTGCTGATAGTCGTAATTTGACCACATGTCTCGAATACCAACCTGGCCGAACATCGGTGCATTAATATCTAACTGCACGTATTCAACATCTTCTTGTCGCGTATCATTATTGTAAACAGCAATATTAAACTCATCGCTCAAGCGACGCTCAGCTTTATCATGGAATGATAATTTAAGCGCGCTATTGCTTTTATCATTGCGCTTATTTTCATCAGTAATAATAAAGCCAAGTTTTGCTAGCGTACGGAATGGACCGGCTAGCGCATCGGCTTTTTCTCCTAGCACTTCTTGCTCGTATAAATCAGCACTAAACTTGATACTTTGTGCATCATTGAGTTGATATACCGTTTTATAGAAGACACTTTGTGAGTCAACTTCCAATGGACTCTTAGTATCGAAAAAGTTTTTGTCTTCGCTACCACTACGACCGCTCAGGTTTAATACATGACCTAAATCGCCCGTTTTAAATGCAACGGTTGCACCAAGGTTAGTTTGATCGCTGCCAGATGCATAGCCTGCTTTTACACTCGCGAAGAAGTCATCATGAGCAAGGTAGTCCATAGGATCTTTGGTGGTAAATACAACGATACCGCCTAAAGCATCTGCGCCGTAAAGTGATGAGGAAGCGCCTTTTGCTACTTCAACTTGCTTTAACGTATCCATGTCAATGAAACCACGACCAGCAATGTCATTACTGCCGTTTGCGCCATAACCTTCATTCATACGCATACCGTCTTTAATCATTAGAATGCGGTCGCCACTCATACCACGTACAACAAAGTTTTGTGCATCGCCGCTACCACCAGTGATATTGATGCTTGGGTCATACTTAAACAATTGGTTCATATCAGTAACTAAATGACGCTCCAACTGCTCCTGCGTAGCAACTGCTATTGAGCCAGCAACTTCATCAAGCGTTTGCTCAGGCTTCTTGCCCGTAACAAGAATCACCTCCTCAACTTTTGTTGTGGCTGAAGTAACTTCTTCAGCATATACGTTGGGTAAGGCAGCTAGAGAGGCTGCAATTGACAGTGCCACTAATGATTTGTTCATTGTACTTCCAAATTATCTAATTGAGAACGATTCGTATTAATTTAGAAAGCACTCTACACAATAAGAATAATAAGATCAAGAATGCAATCTATTCGCATTCGCATTGGATTTATGTATACTGCTGCACAATTACTTTATTGAGAATATTAAAAATGAACATAGCTCTTATTGAAAGCCTTCTCGCCAATTGGTCTGAAATCCTTATGGCACCTGTACTTATCGCCATTGTCGCACTGCTAATTTACTCAATTTATGCAATGGGCAAGTTTTTAGGCATGTGGTTGACCCGCCGTAAGAATGCGATGACATATGTACGTTGCGTCACACAAAGTGATAAGAAATGGCTAGCTGGTTACCCAATCCATAATTATTTCGTTAATAACCCTGGCGCCTGCGAAAATGAGCTGGAAGTTTTTGCGCTCAAGAAACTAGAAACATTACGTATCGTCACGCGCGTTGCGCCAATGCTTGGGCTTATCGCCACCATGGTGCCAATGGGGCCTGCACTTAAAGCACTAGCTGATGGCAATATCCAAGGTATTAGCGAAAACCTGATCATTGCATTTGCTGCGGTGATCTGGGGATTGGTTATTGCGACATTAACTTTTTGGCCTGCCTCAGTGAAAAAACGCTGGTTTGCTCATGAGTTAATTAATATTCGTAAACTGCGTGGAGAGTAGCCATGAAGTTTTTAGACGAAGATGAAGAGCTAAACCCAATCTTATCGAGTGTTAACTTACTCGATGTATTTTTAGTGATCATTGCAGCGCTTCTTATCGCGATTGCACAAAATCCACTAAACACCTTCTCAGCAGAAAACGTTACCGTGGTAAAAAATGCCGGTAAGCCCAACATGGAAGTTATCGTAAAAGAAGGTAAAGAAATCAAACAATATAAATCATCTGGCAACATGGGCAGTGGCGAAGGAGCCCGTGCTGGTGTTGCATACAAGATGGCCGATGGCTCAATGATTTATGTTCCGGAAGATTCAGCTAAGGAAGCCAAATAATGCGCCATTTAATCTCACTTTTCATCGCCTTTGCTCTTGTGTATACAAGCTTTGCTAGTGTGGCGCAAGGTGGCAAGCAAACTGTAAACATGCCTAAAACCACCAACGCTGTGCCGAGTAAATATGATGTATTAATCATGATGTCTGGGCATAACTCAGCCGCTAAAACTGACTTGCTAACCAACTTTGCCAGTGAGCATGCCATTACGCTTAATCTATTCACCGCCAAAGGGAAATCAGAGGAGCAAATTGCCAAGGCATGGCAACAAGCGGATTTAGTGATGCTTGATGGCATTAATGCCGCATTATCTAAAATGATGTTTAGTAAATATGCGTACCTGCCAAAGCAGTTTCCAAGCCTGCGGGTGATTTCATTGGGTGATTTAGATAACCCAAGCTTTAATCAAAATATCGATAAAACACATCACGACTTATTAGGTAGCTACTTTAACAACGCCGGTAGCCACAACTACCGTAACATGATGCACTATTTAGCAACCAAAGTACTTAGCAACCAAAATGACCAAGTTGCCGCGCCAATTGCTGTGCCATTAAATGGTTTGTATCATCCAAAATACCCGACCTTGCTCACCGATGATGAAGATGAATTTTTCAACTGGTTAGCGCCAAAACAAAACCAGTCAGTTATTGGTCTGGCGATTCACCGCTCAACGGTTGACTACGAGCAAACCCAAATTGTTGATGCTATTCTTGCTGGCATCGAAGCTAAAGGGCAGCGTGCCCTAGCCTTTTTCTATGAAGGTGAAAACGAGCCATTGCATTACACCGACTTGTTGCTTGATGATAATAATGAAGCGCGTATCGATTTGATGATCAACTACCGCTCACTGCACTATGTGGCTAAGCGTCGTGATGAGTTCACTAAAATCGGCGTACCAGTTATCCATGCCTTAAACTATAACGATGGTGATGAAAAACACTTTGAGGAAGCACTAACGGGTGTTTCTGCCGCACTAACGCCGTTTTTTCTAGTCATGCCAGAAGATACGGGCAGCACGGATCCAACCATTATTGCCGCCAATGACAAAGGCGTTAAAGTGATCATGAAAGGTCAGCTTAATGCGCTGGTAGAGCGCGCGGTAAATCACGCCAACCTTGCGGTTAAGCCTAATAAGGACAAAAAAGTAGCGGCCTATATCTGGAACTACCCTCCGGGTGAAAAGAATATTGGCGCAGCGTTCTTAGACGTACCCTCTTCACTTGAACAAATTGCCATTGCAATGAAAGCACAAGGCTATAGCGTTGATCCAAAAACAGCGCAGCAACTGATTGATGGTGCAGGTCAACTATTACGTCCTTACTATCGCAGTGAAGACGCCAGTGGTTTAATTGAAAAGAATCTAGCGGATCACCTACCTGTTGCTACTTACCTTGCATGGTTTGAATCTCTGCCACAAAAAATCCAGGACCAAATAAACAATCGTTGGGGCAGTGTCGATGAAAACCCAATGGTGGTTGAGCATGACGGTGTTAAGTCATTCATCATTCCGCGGATGGAAATGGGTAACTTTATCGTCCTGCCACAAGGCGGTCGTAGTAACGATGTCAAAGATCAGGCCAAGCTTTACCATGACATGAAGACACCAGTTAATCATGGTTATCTGGCGATGTATATCTACTCACGCAAAGTCTTTGGCGCTGATGCTTACATTCACCTGGGAACTCACGGCTCGCTAGAGTGGACTTTAGGTAAAGAGCGTGGTCTATCAATCTATGACTCACCAAACCTAGCCTCTGGTAACCTACCAACATTCTATCCCTACATTATTGATAATGTTGGGGAAGCAATGCAGGCTAAGCGTCGTGGTCGCGCGACCATGATTAGCCACCTAACCCCGGGCTTTGCTAAAGCCGGGCTATACGCTGATGTGGCCAAGCTTAATGATTTAATCGCTAACTACCTAATACTTGATCAGGGTGAAACGAAACGTAATACGCAAAAGCAAATTGCGGCATTAGCACTTGAGCTAAAAATGCTAGAGAGTATGAAATTAAGCGAACAAGAATTTATCAATGACTTTGACGCGAACGTTGCAGCGCTGCAAGACAATCTAAACGAATTAGCACAACAAGCCCAACCGTTAGGCGTTCACACCTTTGGTCTGTTACCTAAAGATGCCCACCTCTTTAGCACAATTTTACAAATGCTAGGTGAAGGCTTTACTAATGCCGCTAAAGAGTACGAACAGCAACATAAAATGAGCGTGCCAGCCGAGCAAGCAACCGATCGTTTAGATGTAAAAAACCTTGAAGCACTTGATGGCTTCCAGTTGGTTAAAGCACACCTTGCAGGCCAACCGTTAGCTGATCTATCGGAAGCGCTCACCACAGATTTAGCAACCGCCAAACGTTACTGGGACAACTTTAACGATATTAGCGAAACGCAAAACCTGATGAAGGCACTATCGGCACAGTATATCCCTGTCTCTTACGGTGGCGACCTGATTCGTAATCCAGAGGTTGCACCAACAGGTCGAAACCTGATTGGCTTTAATCCGGCGAAAGTACCATCAAAAGAAGCGTACCAAGCTGGTGTTAAATTGATGGAGCAAACCATTAGCGACTACCACACTAAACACGGTAAATACCCCGCTAAGCTTGCCTACTCCATGTGGTCATTGGAAACTCAACGTCACCACGGCGCGCTCGAATCACAGGTGTTGCACGCACTAGGTGTTAAGCCTAAGTGGAACCGTCAAGGCCACGTTGTTGGTACACAAGTGATTCCAATGGAAGAACTAAAGCGCCCACGTATCGATGTGGTGCTATCGGCAACCGGTTTGTACCGTGATGCATTCCCTAACGTGATGTTATGGATGGCTGAAGCGATTGATAAAGTGGCGCGCCTCAAAGAAGAAAATAACTTCGCTTATCGCCACGCCAACGCCCTGCGTCAATCGCTGATTGAACAAGGTAAATCGCTCGAGGATGCAGATTACCTATCAACGGTACGTATTTTCTCAAACGATTCAGGCAGCTACGGTACTGGACTTGCCAGCGCAACCCTTGACTCTGGCAACTGGGAAGATGATAGCGCCATGACCAATACTTACCTTAAGCGTATGGGTTATGCCTATGGCAAAGATCAAAACCGCTGGAGCGATAAGGTCAGCGATGTCGACTTATATTCAAAAGTACTTTCCGGTACAGATGCGGTTATTTTCTCTCGTTCAACCAACCTATACGCACTACTAACCAACGATGATCCGTTCCAATACTTTGGCGGCATCGGGCAAGCCGTACGTAGTATCGATGGCAAGACGCCGGAAATGATTGTTAGTAATCTGCGCCGTAAAGACAATGTTAAAGCGCAAAACATGGAAACCTTCCTCGATAACGAAATGCGTAGCCGGTACTTCCACCCACGTTGGATTAAGGCAATGCAAGAATCTGGTTATGCCGGTGCCACAGCTATTCTTGATCGCATGAACAACATGTGGGGCTGGGAGGTTATGACACCTGAGCTTGTAAAAGACAGCCAATGGCAAGAGTTCTTCGATGTGTATATCGATGATAAATATGACCTGGATATCAAAGAATTCTTTGAACAGAGCAATGCCCATGCCTTAGCGCAAATTTTAGAACGCATGCTAGAGGCTAACCGTAAAGGTTACTGGCCAACGGATGAAGAAACGCTTAAAAAGATGTTAGAGACTTACACCGATTTAGCCAATCGCTATGACGTAGTAACTAACAACGATAAGTTTACTGAATTTGTTGAAACACAAAATGCCGGCTTTGGTTTAGCACCACTAGCGCCAGCGATGGCTGTGCCTCCAGCTGAGGTCCAATCTAACCCAGCACAAGCCACACAACAAGTAACGGGTCAAAAACTAGAACAGGTGCAAAAGAGCGAGCCTAAAGAAAAACAATGGACAGATCATATTCCTTGGATTGTCTTTATCATCATTTTCTTATTTGGTGCGGTTAGGCCAATGGTTTCAAACGAAAATAAACCAAAAGCGGCCTGACTTCCGTTCACTCCTGAAATGCTACCGAATTTTTCGGTGGCATTTTTGTTTATCAAAAATATGTTTGGATGTACGTAAAGAAACAGTTATAAATAACATAACGCCTTGAGGAATATATTATGAAGATTTTGCTATTCATTGCATTATTAAGCAGCACTGCCGCAGCACAAAACACCACATTACCAACCAATGTTGATATGACGCTTTTGACGCCCCTTGAAACAGTACTTGAGAGCCCTGAAACCTATCTGGCACTTCCTGTGACAGTTGAAGGGAAAGTAGTCGCAGTATGTAAAAATCGTGGTTGCTGGGCCGAAATCGCAACGGAAAAGAATCAAAAGCTTCGACTTAAGGTTCGCGATGGAAATTATACCATTCCCCTGAGCGCGCGTGGGAAGACAGCCTATGCAACAGGCCAATTAACCGCCCTTCAGTTATCCAAGCAGCAAGCTATTCTTTATTTAGAACACATGGCCCAAGATGCGGGTAAAGCCTTTGACCGTAATAGTGTCAAAGCGGGTATCACTATATATAACTTACGCCCTAGTGCATTAAAATTCGTAGATAACTAACTGGGCATCAAATATAATTGGGTCTTTATTCTTGAACCTAAATCTTATGACAGAATCAGAATTTTGGCAGTTAGTAACTGCACAGGACTGTTCTAGTGACAGTGATACCCTAGCCAATGAGTTGACCGCTAAACTCAGTCCCTTAAATGACGATGCGTTGGCAGCTTTTGATAAGCATTTTAATTTAAGAATGCGCGATAGTTATACCTGGGACTTGTGGGGCGCAGCATTTGTTATCGCAGGGTGCAACAGTGAGTTTGCATTTGCTGAGTTTCGCTGCTGGTTAATATCCCGTGGGGAAGATATATTTAATTTAGCACTCAAAGAGCCCGACAGTTTGAGTGAGCTGAATATCGGTTTAAATAAGGAAGGACTTGCCAATCCTTACCTTGATGAGTACGACCTAATTGCCGGACAAATTTTCGAAGATAGAAACGATACGGAGTTACCATTTGTACCATCAGGCCAATCACAACCCAAAGGTAAGCGCTTTAAAGATAAACAAAAAGCATTGAAAAAAAGTTATCCTAAGCTATTTCAGCGCTATTGGGCAAGTCAGCTATAGCATTGTTGCTTTGCTAAATTCATCTGCTCTATTAGTCTAACCTTAGCGCGATTTAAAATGCGATCAAATTGCGCACTGGTTAGCCCCAGTAGAATACACACATCTCGCTTTTCTTTATGCTCTAACAAGATTGCGCTCATGATGTCACGATCACGCCCCGCCTTTAAATGCTCTATTGCCGTATATAGTAAGCGCTTATCATCTTGATCGACAAATGAGTCAAATGCAGTTTCATCGAGCGCACTCACTGTTTCAACATCGGTTTCTGTCACTTTGGCAAGTGCAATATTACGTTGATTGATCACTCTAAAAATTAAATGATTTGCTGTTGCAAGTACATATGACTTCAGCGCTTGAGGGTTAAGTATTTCCCCTGCTCTTAACTTTAACAACACAGCAAGAATCGTTTCCTGATAAATATCATCATGCAGTTCAACTTCATTTAGCTTACGAGCGATAAACATCAATAGGTAATCTGAAAAAAGTAATACAACCTCTTTTTCAGCACTGCGATCCCCCTGTGCAACTTTCTCTGCCAGGTGGGCAAGGTCTACTTGAGGGATATTTTTGATCGGGCGAGTAAGTAACACTGATTGCTTATTCATTTTTATTAATCCGCTGTCACACTGTTTGTTTAATATGACATGAAATGCAGACTTAAAGAGTAAACAAATATCGCAAGGATGTTACAAGAAATGTTGTACATAAAACACACAACCCTTATGTAAAACTTTAACACCATCAAATAATATAAATTATTATCAATGATATACGCAGATCAAAAACAGAAAACAACACGAATACCTTAATGAGAATTGTTATATCTTCTTACATTTAGCAAAAAATAAACTGAGAGAAACTGGTGAGCCAACGCACTTAATATTCGAGTGGACCGTTACATCAGTACGTAATAGTTCAGCCCATTATATATTGATATTGAGAATTTTGGAGAAGACCATGAAACTATTAGCTATCGCATTACTATCAACACTTACTCTAGGTACAGCAACCGCAAACGCAGCCACTTATAAATTTGTTGCCGCTGATAACAGCAAAACAACCCAACTTTGTATCGCTGCTGGTAGCAATAAGCTCATGCAGTATCGTACTACCGTAAAAGAGTTAGGCGTAACGGAAAGATATTCTGCAAATACAGTGACATGCAACGGCGCAAACATCGCATCTTTTGCAGCAAAATATGATGCTATGCGTACAGCAAAACACATTAACAAATTCAGAAGAGGCAGCGTTGCAATTACGGATTTAGCGTTAAGTAAAGAAAATAAAGCGAATGATGATAAGGTCATTATTGTTACAGTAAACTAACAGCCAGCTCTCAAAACAGTAATGAGTATGCTCAAGCACTAAGGTGCTTGGGTTTACTTGCGTTTAGAATATTTTACCTAGCTTTACATTAGCATTAAGTTTATTTACAAAGCATTGCGTCTAATAATTTCCATTAATACAAACTGGGAATAAATTAGATGAGAATACCTCTCACTTCAGCACCAAAAATAATACTACCGTTACTTACTGTGTTTGGTTTAGCAGCTTGTGGCAGCTCAAGCAGTGACCAAAACACAACAAACGATAGCACCACGATTCAACTTTACAACGCCTCCGCCAATAGCTCAGCAATCACCTTATCTGTAGATGATAGTAGCTTGTTGAGCAATATAAAATTTAGCGATGCCTCAACCACCTATGATATTGAGTCGACAACCTATGATATTAGCGTTAGCGCAAATGATGCCCAAGGTGATGAGCAAGACATTATTGAACAACCAGTAACCTTAGCCTCTAATCAACATAACCTATTTGTGATGCATGGCGATTTCTCCAATACCCCAGAATTAACCCAGTATGTCATTAACTACCCAACACTAGAAACCGATGAAGTGAACCTGATATTCACCAACTTTTCCGATATAGGTAGTGATTACAACCTCTATATCGGTGTAAAAGATGCCGAATTTGAGCAAGCACAGTTGATAGGAACACTGGCCAAGAATCAGCTTAGCCAGGCACAAAGCTTTGTTGAAAACGATTATGTTATTTATCTAACCGATGCAACAGATACGCTGGTGTTTACTTCGCAAGACATGCCACTGTACTGGCAAAATACCTATATTATCGCGTTACGGGATCATTTTGGCCCAGGAGCCCCGGCATTGGCAGTCGATGTATTAACAACCTCAACAACGGTTAACAGCTACAACGACGTTAATGCTGAAGCTGAGTTTAGGGTTATTAATGCTTACGATGGGCTAGACAGCCTGACATTCAAAACCGACGCTAGTAATGGGCAGCAAATCATACAGACCCTCGATTACAATCAAAGCTCTGAATTTCATGAAGTTAGTTTTGGGGATTTCCAGCTTTCGTTATCCACCAGCGATGATGAATTGCTGGTAAATAACATGTTATTTACCCTAAACCAAAACGAAACAAAGACGGTGGTGCTTTATAATAATGAATCGGGCGATGTTAGCGGTACGATTATAGAGCAGGATGTAAGGCCCCGTGCCTTTGAGCACGAGTTAACATTGTTTAATGCAACTTTTGATTACGCTGAGGTCGATTACTACTTTGTCGCCAGCGATGCGACGATTGAAACAACCCCCTATCACATCAGTTCAGTAGAGTTTGAGGAAATTAAACAGTTTATTATTCCAGATGGAGAATATCAGATAAAGGTTGTACATCAGGATGAGCAAGATAACCTTACGCTTTTGTTCCAATCGCAGCCCATCGAGTTAACTCAGAGTAACTACATGCTAATTTTGCAAAAAGATCCAGCATCTAGCTATGGATATCAACTAAATATAAGTCAATAATTAAAAAAGGCGGTATGTCACCATATCGCCTTTTTTGTTACTTAGTAATTTTTAGAAGCTCCAGCGCACGCCTAATTTTGCACTTATCCCAGGTAATGGCGCCTGTTCTTTGATAAATGAACTGTGAACTTGAGCCGATTCATCTAGCAGGTTATTGACTTTAAAGTAGTACTTAAGCTGGCTAGCCTTAAACTGTTGCTGCTTGGTAATGTTAAATCCTAGCAAGGTATAACCTTTAGTAACTGTTTCATTAACCGCTATTTTAGACTGTTTAGCATAGTAAGAAGCATTAAGCATAAATTGCCAATCTTGAAGCTCATATACCACTTCCGAGCCAATTCTCGTCGGTGGCACTCGAGGTAAGTATCCTCCAGATTTTAACCGTATCTCTGTCGCATCAGCAAAAACATTAACCGCTAAGTTATCGTTAACGAAATAATTCAATTGCAACTCAGCACCACGAACCGTAACGCCTGCTTGTTGATATTGATAAATCGGTAGCCCATCACCAGCGAGCTCAACAAACTCTTGATAAGCAAAGTTGCTAACATCACTGTAATATAATGAGCTTGCGAAACTAAAGCTTTCACTATTAAATTGCCACCCAAGATCCACGGTATTCGCATCTTCTGTATCGAGTAAGTTAAACTCGCTACTTGGCTTATACAGTGCATTACCGTTATCACTTGCCATGGTAAAGTATGCACCCACATCAAAGGTAGATGTGCCTAAATGCTCACCAAATGAAAACAACTCTGCCGCACTTAAAGCACGTTGGCTATGATTTAAATTCACCAACACACTGTGCTGTGAATTAACTTGCCAGTTTAAACCAGTGGACCAACTTACCGGATGAAAGCTAACACTGTCCAATACGTTTGGTATTTCTAATTCAGGTGTTACCTTGACGTGCTCAACTCGTGCACCAACGTGCCATTTAATCTTCTCAAATTGACGCTGCGATGTTGCATAAATAGCCGTTGATTCACTGATTGCAGGGGCCGAACTGGCCTCTTCGCCAATAGGTTCCATATCGGAAGTTTGCCAATGAACCCCGGCAACGCCTTGCCAACCTTTTATCCATTGATGGTGCAATTGCAACTTGACTTCACTGCTCACATTATCAACCTGAGTAGCAATATGTTCATGTTCAATTTCTTGTAATTGATAATCCGTGTGAGCCATTTTTAACGATATCTCGCTAATACCCAATGGCAAATTATACCAATGACTCTGTAAAGCAATACGCTGTTGTTTTGTATCAACGTAAGGCAACAATTCATCATGATGTTCATCTTCATGGTGTTCATCTTCATGATGTTCATCTTCATGATGTTCATCTTCATGATGTTCATCTTCATGATGCTCATCATGGCCAATTAAACCATAGGTTGATGTTAACGAGCCGAAAGAAATACCAAAACGAAAATCATCTTCAATATAGCTACTACCTAGCGTGATACCATGACCTTTCGCTTGGCTATTTTCAATCTTACGGTGCTCTTGAGGTATTGTTGTCTCATCGGCATCGCGAACAAAAGCATCACCATAGAATGCAAAATTTCCGTGGCTGGCACGAATATTTGCGTTAGCACTTTTCTCATTATCGCCGCTATTTAGACTGGCCTGAATATCACCGCTGGCCTCTTCAACTAATTGGCTAGGAATGCGCTGATCAATAACGTTCACCACGCCGCCTATGGCTCCACTACCATGGAGCAGCGTTGCTGGTCCTCGTAAAATCTCAATTTGAGTAGCACTGCTTGTTTCACTACTTACTTGATGATCAGGAGATAAGCGAGATGCATCACCGCTATCCAGACCGTTTTGCATGATCTTTATACGTGCGCCATCTAATCCTCGAATAATAGGACTAGATGAGCTTGGGCCAAAATAATTAGCATGAATGCCCGGTGTCATTTTTAACGTTTCACCCAGGCTGCTCGATTGCATTAAATCGAGTTGTTCTTGCTCTATCAGTGTCGATGACATTAATGAATCAAGATCACTGCGCAACAATTGCACCCGAGATTTTACTTCTATTGTTTCAACTTCTTTTGACTCAACTTTGGTTTGTGCATCCACCTGACTCGTTAAAAACAAACTCGCTGTCAAACACAATGAAAACCGACTAACTACCATAACAACCTTCCAAAATAAATGTTATAACATAACACAACATGCCTTTATGTTATATTATAACACTAAGTTGTCAACCATTTTTGCTACCACTTAGCAAAAATCAAGCCTATACCATTTGATAAGCCCTAAAACATGGAGATTTTGCGCTACAAAGGGTAAAATTTGCCAAACTAAAGAATCCCATAAGGAATAGCACTAGTGACGACCTCCAAGAAGAAAGCCAAACCACAAACCCCAAACAACGTTTCAATTTCAGCTCATTACGATGCTATCGTCATTGGTACGGGACCTGGTGGTGAAGGTGCGGCCATGGGACTATCTAAGCAAGGTAAAACCGTAGCGGTTATCGAACGCGCACCAGAAGTTGGTGGCGGCTGTACCCACTGGGGAACAATCCCATCTAAAGCACTGCGCCATTCAGTATCTCGTGTCGTTGAATTCAAAAAGAGTGGATTTGACCTAAACAGCAATGTGAGTGAAAAAATAACATTCCAAAGCATTCTAAAACACACCGAACGTGTCATAAAAGATCAGGTTGATCTACGCAAAGGCTTTTACGTTCGTAATAACTGCCCTATTTACCGCGGCGAAGCCAGCTTTGTAACCAACAAAATTTTAGCCATTCGCAATGCGGCAGGCGAAGTAGAACACATTGGTGCTGAACAGATAGTTATTGCAACAGGCTCGCGTCCATATCGTCCAAGCGATGTTAATTTCAATAGCAGACGCATTTATGACAGTGACACTATTTTATCCTTAGACCACCAACCAAAGAGTATTATCATTTATGGTGCGGGTGTTATTGGTTCTGAGTACGCCTCTATCTTCCGCGGGCTTGGTTTACGGGTCGATTTAATCAATACCCGTGATCGCTTGCTATCATTCCTGGACACAGAGGTTACTGACTCATTGTCTTATCACTTCTGGAATAGCGGTGTTGTGATTCGCAATAGTGAGTCTTACGAGAAAATCACCGAAACAGAGCATGGTGTTGAAGTGCATTTAGAGTCTGGTAAGAAAATGCGTGCCGACTGTTTACTATTTGCCAATGGCCGCACAGGTAACACCAATACCCTTGGGCTTGAAAATATTGGCCTAAAAGCGAATTCACGTGGTCAAGTAGATGTTAATGAGCATTATCAAACCACGGTGGACAATATTTACGCCGTTGGTGATGTAATTGGCTACCCATCACTAGCCAGCGCTGCATATGACCAAGGCCGTATTGCTGCAAAGGCAATGATTAGCGGCAATAACGAAGGTGAACTGACTCGTGATATTCCTACCGGTATCTATACCATTCCGGAAATCAGCTCAGTGGGTAAAACGGAACAAGAGCTAACTGAACTAAAAGTCCCTTATGAAGTTGGTCGTGCGCAGTTCAAACACTTAGCTCGTGCGCAAATTGGTGGCGTAAACGTTGGCTTTTTAAAACTGCTATTCCACCGTGATACCAAGCAGCTACTCGGTATACACTGTTTTGGCGAACGCTCATCCGAGATCGTTCATATCGGCCAAGCGATCATGGAGCAAAAAGGCGAAGGCAATAACATCGAGTATTTTGTTAATACGACCTTTAACTACCCGACCATGGCCGAAGCTTATCGTGTGGCAGCATTAAACGGATTAAACCGCCTATTTTAGCGTAACCGGATGCTGGCGCATGTAACGCACCAGCATCCGCTTACATTATTCATATAATGCTAAGCTTATCCCTTCTACTTCACACACCTTGACGACGGCAGGTTGCTTGACCAATTGCCGTAGATAACGCGCCAAATTTGGTAGCGACATTGGTGGCTTCGCAATTTCATCTGCCCAAATTGCCAACATCAACAAGTAAAAATCACAAATGCCAACAGTTTCGCCGACAAAAAAGTCATTATCAGCAATTTCTTTATCTAATAACACAAAGATTTCATGAATTCGGCGTTCCTGATTAGCAATAATATCAGGATAAACCGCTGCATCGCTGGCATGTTTTTGAGGATAGAAGTAAATCATTAATTCTGTTTGCAATGTATTGGTTAGGTAGGTTAACCATTGCAATGCTTTAGCTCTGTCTGGCGAACCTATTGGCGGAACGAGTTTAGCCTGAGGGTGCTGCTCTGCCAAAAACCAACAAATAGCAGAACTTTCAAAAAGCACACTATCGGCATAGGTTAATGTCGGAATACGTCCTGCGGGGTTAAGCCTTAAATATTCAGTATTTTTTTGGGCTTGGCGCTTGCGATCAACAAGAATGAGCTCATAGTTGACTTCCAGTTGTGCCAGGACAAAATGCGGTGCTAGGCTGGCGTTCAGAGGGTAGTAATACAGCTGATACATTGACGATACTCGCTAGGAAAAGTGAGTATTATATATCACGTTTACTCGCACATTTGATGCAAAGCTGGGTATAAGGTAAAATTTTTAACCTTTCTATATTGATAGTTTCACCGCAGTCATCACAAAACTCATAGTCGCCTTCTTTCATGCGATGTAAAGCAAGGTTAACCAGTTGCAACTCACGGCGCACTTCATTACCAAGCGCATCCATTACTTCATCATTTTCACGCTCTTGTGCTTGCTCTGACCAATCCGAATTGGCCTCAGTGGTTACATGGTTTTTAATCCGCTCCAGCTTCTCTGAGAGTTCTTGCTGTAGCGCAAGTAACTGCTGGCGAATATCATTAAACTGTCCCATAAATCACCTATCCATATTATTAAGGTTTTAATTATAGACTATTCGCTTGGTTGGTTAACTATATCCGCCCAAGGTAAAGCTAAGTCGCCGCATACAATAAAATTGGGATTGGCGAGTGTGTCACGCAAATTATATGTTAAGCGATTTAGTGACAAGTCACTAATATCACCACCAGCCTCATGCAAAATACAATGCGCTGCACCTGTATCCCATTCACCAGTGGGCCCTACTCGCATATAAAAGTCAGCACCACCTTGTGCTACCAAACACGCTTTAAGTGTTGCACTTCCCATGGGCACTAATTCATATTCAAATTTATCACTAACCCGAGATAACACCGTTTCTTCAGATTGACGTAAACTAACCGCTATCTTAATTTTATCGTGCGGTCCATCATTGATATGAATAGGCGATAAGCCATCGCTGTCCCGTCTGAACGCGCCCTTGCCTTCACTTGCCATGTAGCAACGATCATGCATTGGCGCATAAATAATACCTAACTTTGGCTGATGGTTGTCAATAAGCGCAATAGCCACAGCAAAATCATCACTTGCAGCAACAAATTCTTGTGTGCCATCAAGGGGATCAATCAACCAATATCGCGGCCAGCTTTGACGCTGTGCAATTTCTTGCTCGGTCGATTCTTCTGACAAAATAGGAATATTGGGTGTTAATGCTTTAAGCGCCTTACAAATAATATCATTAGCAGCATAATCAGCACTGGTAACCGGTGACTGATCATCTTTAGTAAAGGATTCAAATTGCCCTTGTAAATAACAACGTTTTATTTCTGCGCCAGCATCGCGCGCAATTTTTTCCACTGCCAGAGTAAGTTCACATAAGTCCATCTTAGCCTCCGCTATAAATTTGCTCGCTGTTGTTGAGCCATTAACAAGGCTGCCACGCAACGAGCATCATTAAAGTCAGCGTGACACATTAGTTCGTCACTGTTATCAATATTCCACTCAAGTACTTCTAGCTCTTCGGGCTCATCACCGTCTAAACGCTCTGGATAGAGATCTTGGGCAATAAATATATGCATGGTTGCACCAAAATAGGTGGGTGCCATCGCTAGCGATTTGAGCTGTGTAAAACGCTTAGCGCCATAACCTATTTCTTCTTTAAGCTCGCGGTTGGCAGCTTCTAAAGGTGTTTCATCTGGATCAATCAACCCTTTAGGAAACCCAAGTTCATAGCTGTGGGTCCCGCAGGAATATTCATTAATTAATAGCATCGTTTCTGATGTAAGAAAAGGAACAACCATCACAGCACCACGACTGTTTGCTTTCATTCGCTCATAATCACGCTCAGCACCATTAGAAAAGCGTAGCTTTACCTGTTCAATCGAAAACAAACGACTTTGCGCACAGATTTTTGAAGATAATACTTGGGGCAACTCATTTTTTTGGCTCATATCCTTTCCCGACAAACACCCTGCTTCTGGGTTTTATAAAAATAACGTGATTGGCTTACCTTAACAAGGCTAATTAAGTTGTTCTCGAAATTCAATAGGATAGCGACCTTCCTCATCGGCTTCTATGCCATACTCCAACAACTGAACAAAAAGCTTTGGTGCATCACCAGGCGGCATGATTGTCCCATTTACCGCTAACTCATAATGACTCGATAAAGTTGCAATAGCATCAATGCCAAGGCTATTAGTGGCCGATTCAGCAGTGGCAACTAAACTGCCCTGTTCACAATGCAAGTCAATGCTCGCAAGCTTAATCGGCACTTGCCCCATCTCGTTACCAACGATTGCGTCTTTTGCAATAACTTTTGCCTCAAGTGTGTCACACCAAGGCTGACTATAAGCAAAATGGATTGCATCTATTGATAAGTTACCACTTGCAGACATCCCCATTGGCAAAGGCGCTAAGGAAGTCAAATAGCTAATATTAGTCTTTAACGTTAAATCGCTAATTGAGAATATTTCGGTGGTCGCTCCTATTTTCCCCTTTCCGACAATATCACTGCCTCTATTACCAAACCAAATGTTAGCAGCAAGTGTTTGGCCAAATAGCTTACTTGGCATAACCTGCCAGGTTAGTGCTTCCAAGGCAAAGGAATCCATTTGAACCGAAGTGGCTTTACCAGACCAAACAGTACCACTAACAGCACCAAGCTTTATATTCTCAGGAAGCGGTAATAGGCTTAAAGCAAAACGGGCTGGCGTCAGCGCAACCAAAAAAGCGCCATAGATAAATATAGCGAGAACAACGAATAGAATTTTTTTCACAATAATTATTTACTCACAACCAAACGTGTTTTTACCAGCCCAGGCGCAGCTAGCGGTCTAAAATTGGCAATTTCAATCACCATCCCGCTAGATAATTGCAGCTCTTGAATCCACTGCAACAGCGTAACAAACGAGGCACTATCTAAGCTCACCTGCAACTTATTACTCTGTGGCTGGATACGATTAATGGTCAATTGATAACGTCGAGCCGTGCTATTAATGATTTGCTCTAAGGAGCCACCATTAGCGTTGGCACTAACACCAGAATTAGCTCGAAGCAGAGCTAGTTTAGTTGCATTTTTTTCCACCCAACTCAATAATTGCTGCTCTCTGGCGACACCTTCTTTGGCTAACGTTAACTTATTAGTTAACGGCTGATAAATTGCAAAGTATAAAACCGCAATAATTAACACGCCACCAAGCATTAGTAGAAGATTCCGTTCGCGCTCTTCTAGTGAATCAAACCACTCTTTCATGATGTTGCCTTTATTATTAGTGAACCGTTGACCTTGTTGCCATCATTATTAATTGCACCAGGAGTGACGCTATATTGTCGCGACAATATCTGTTTGAACTTGTCAAACTCTTGATAGTTTTTCGCATCAGCTTGCAGACGAATCTCCTGACGCTTATTGTCATATTTAATGGTTAATGGTTTCAGTGTCGGGACTTGTTTGAACGCATCATTTAACGTGACTAGCATAGCCAGCATATCATCACGTTGATTACTGCTACCTAAGGCGGCTAACTGTGTCGTCATTTGTTTTTTTACGAGCCCGGTCCTTACGCGTTTTACCCCTGGGTTTAGCTGGCGATAAATAGACTCAATTTGCTGCTTTACAACCGCGCGTTGTTGTTCAAGCTGCTGCGCTTGAAGATAAATATCAACGAAATACACCATTAGCGCGACCACACCTGCAACGACTGCCGTTCGCCAAACCTGCCAATGATTACTTTGTGTCTTGTCCTTTTGTGCGTACTGACCACACAGCAAGTTAATCCCGCCTTTGCGTGAACCAAGCGCAAGTTGCTGCATGGGTAAGATAATTGATTGTTCTTGCCAATCGTAATCAGCATTTCTTAGCTGCTCATCAAGGCCGACGTATTCAAGCGTTGGCGTCCCCTCTTTTGGCAATTCATTTAATACAATTGGTAGCCAAGACTTCTCAACGGTTTGCCCTTGATTAACGCCATGACGTAATAGGATATTTTTATCAAGTTGTAGCACGCTGACAACATTTTCAGCAGGGGCAGGTAGTGTAAGGTAGTCAATAAGAAAATGTTTCGTTTTAATATTTGCAATTGCCAACTGCCCCAACCAACTCGTCATTTTTTGATGTTGGCAAACATAGACTCCTTGCACATCACCTAGCGCTTTAGCGTAAACAAAGTGCATTGATTCCACCGGACTGGCCAGCTCATCTTCTAACATGTAAGGTACGGCCTTAATCGCCTGTCTACGGTTGGCCTTTGGCAATGCTACCTCAAAATAACCAACATCCTCACCGGGCACTAGCACATCGACCACACGATTAGCTGCCTGGTCCGTTATTAGCGTTAATTCATCACTATTTTTAAGCACACCAGAGGCCATCACCTCATTGTCTTTATCATTAAAAACTAACCAAGAGATTGGCTGGCATGGTTGGCTTGCTAAGCGTATTATTAATCGTTCGCCCATCGTATTACCTTAAACATTCCATTATTCGATTTTGCCAAATTGGCGCGAAATTACTGCGAGTTTTTCTTTATCATCTCGTTGAAAAACGCTTTGCACTGTAAACTCATGTTCATCAGCACTATAGGTTAATATCGCTCTAAAACTTTTACTTGTCACCTGAAATTGTGCTTTTATCTCGTCAGGCAACTGACCTAGCGCAGTTACTTCGCCGCTGCTTAAAAACGCGTTCAAATCACTAAAGCCTTCTTCTTCGCGAGAACTCAATAAATTCTTAGCATCTTCGACACTCATCTTATCGTTAAAAGCTGCCGTTAATAGTGCAGCATGCTCTTGTTTAATTGTATTAACATTAAGCCTTAGCTCATCTGATGGTAACACACAAACATAAGGTCTGATGGCACGATAAAGCGCCCCAGTCATCCCTTCAACAGCCATCAGTTCAGTAATGTTAATCATCAAGCTATTCGGCGTGATATACGGGACAACCTTTGCACTATACGTATCATCTTCTGCGCCTAAAGAACCGGTCATTTGCGTATCGCCATCTACCCAATCTTTAATTGTGCTGGACAATTGCTCGGCCGTATAATCATCAACGTCAATAGCACGCAGTAGCACTTCAAACTGCTTTTGGATAGTACTTTCCCGGCTAGGTGAATCAGGGTTACTTTTCGCCAACGCATTCAAGTTAAAACAACTATGTAAATCCTGAATTTCACCACTAAGCATACCTGCACCAACGGGGAAAACCATCCCTTCACGCGCCCATAACTGGCTTAAGTGAACACTTTCCTTGCTATCTTTGTAATCCTGCTCAAGCACTTTATACACCAACTGCTCACCAGCAAGTGCCGACCATAAGCCTTGCTGAATTGTTTGCTGGTTAATACTACGACTCATTAATAGCTGCAATCGCCCGGTCATATTCGCGGCGATGATTACCACCATGGCCACTATCAGCATAACGACAATTAATGCGACGCCGCGCTGTTGTTTTAAACCAGAATACATCATGGTCCAGGCCTCATGTTTTGACCAGCTTGCTGAGGGCCTGGAACCAAGAACTGCCAGCGGATTTCACCATATTTCTTCGTTGTTAAAATAAATGCGATACCTTGGGGTAAGTCAGCTTGCCCCCAGCGTTTATGCCACTTTTTATTGGTGAAGTATTCAAAGCGCAGCTGCTCAACATTTTCAAGTAAATCAATTGATTTAACTTCAGTATCACCCGCTTGATCGGGATAGAGGTAATGTAATCGTTGCAGCTTATTCTCAAACAAACGATAGCCCACAGGTTGGGTGGTGCCCCGTGGAAATATTTGTGCTGGATTGCGCCAGCCTAAGCGATTGAAGGCTATGCCATGCCCTGCGCCGTCTAAGACCCCTTCTCCCGTTAAAATATAGTGCTCTTTAGGCTCATCACCATCAACTCGCGTAGCACGTGGCGCCATTTGCATCACGTCACGTTGGATAATTTGATAGCTACGTTGCATGGCGGTGAGTTGCTTTGCAGAAGCCTGTGATACTTCATCACTGGTTAACACTGAAAAAAGGACCTGCGAGGAGGCCAATCCAATAAGGCTAAATATCGCCATCGCGATTAAAATTTCAAGTAAGGTAAAGCCACGTTGCCGTTGATGAAAAATCGCCATTACTTTTTCACCATATAGGAGGATAAATCCGCCAAAGCATCTTGTGATTTTTCACTATTGAAAATGCGAATATTTATTGAACGAAAATCAGGATCTGCCGTTTTTACTGTGTTTTGCTCCCAATACCAAGTACTTCCGGCATATTCGACTTTACCTTTTTTTATACCGTAACCGGGCAACTCCCCCATCAATTCAACTTCACTTAGGTGGTTATTGGCGACCCAAATCGCGATGTTTTTTTGCTCAAGGTAAGCAATCGAACGTAAATGTTCACTGGCGACAGTCACCACAGACAAAGCAGCAAGCGCAAAAACGGCTAAGGCCACCATGACTTCGATTAGCGTCATGCCACTTTCAGCGGGGCAAAAGCGTTTAGTCATGATGAACGACCAATTCAATCAATCCTAACGAATTGCCTTTAATGTCAATATTAAAGCGCTGTTGCTTCTCGCTTAAAGCTAACACCTGAGACGAAGCAATTCGAAAGTTAAGTACAAAGGGGGTAAGCTCCCCCGATGATAAAATGAGTAATTGTGGAATATGTGGCTTTTCTTCCTCATCTAAATCACGGTCAGTCTCACGTTCAGAGAATATGTCACTGGAAGAAAAAGAGTCGAGATCAGGTAGCCACTCAAAACCCTCAACCTCCAATGTTATATCGATCTCTTTAAGGGATTGTTCTTTTAATATGGGATCAGTGGCCGCTTGCCAGCGTTGCTCAACCAATTCAACAAAGTGGTATTGCTCACTGCTAAATGCAATACCAAAGTCACGACCGCTTAATACCGCTTTATCCAACGTGATTTGGGTTAATGCTGCCAACTTTTTTGCACTACGTTCAAGCTTATTCTGTGGCGCAGAGCTATCAACGGTATACAAGGCAAAGCCAGCAACCAGGCCCATTAATAACACAACAAGCATCACTTCAATAAGCGTAAAACCAGACTGGGTTATCGGTCTGGTTTTAATGGCTGAACGTATTTTCCGTTGGCAAATCACGTAAACAACTTACTGCTGCTCAGGTTTGTCGTGCATATTCCAGTTCCCGATATCATCATCAGTCCCTTCTTCGCGGTCTCGACCAGCAGAGAAAATATCAAACTTTCCATTTTCACCTGGGGAGAGCAACATATACGGATTGCCCCATGGATCATCAGGTAAACGTTGAATATAGCCATCTTCACGATAATTACGCGGTACCGGATCGATTTCAGGCTTTTCAACTAAGGCTTCCAGGCCTTGGTCTGTGGTCGGATAGATAGAGTTATTCAGGTAGTACATCTGCATCGCACCCTCAAGCGTCGTGATATCAGAAACTACCTTTTGACGTTCTGCCTGATCCTTGTTGCCCAAAAGGTTAGGTAATACCATCGAGGCCAAAATTCCCAAGATAACGATAACTACCATAATCTCCAGAAGCGTAAAACCGCTTTGTTTACTTGAATATCTCTTCATATTTATTCTCTTTAACATCTTAAAATTAGTCATACCATTGGCATTACATATCTGCCCACTTGTGCCAGTTAAAATAAACGATTAGAGCGTTGCTCTCAATCCCAATAGCCAGCTATTGGTCAATTGAGCGCCTCGTTCTAGCTTATTTTCCCTAAACACTACAAGATCACTTACTTAATGCAACTGGTATAACTCTGAAACTGTTAGGCACCGACAATAGAGTTTAGTGCCAAAATTGGTTGTAAGATTGCGATAACAATAAAAAACACGATAAATGCCATAGACACGACAATAGCAGGGGTAAATACCCCCAGTGTAATGTTAGCAATCGCTTCAAATTCACGATCCTGGTTGTCTGCCGCACGACCTAGCATCTGCTCCAACTCACCGCTTTTTTCGCCAGAAGCAATCATGTGAAGCATCATCGGTGGAAAAAGTTTGGTTTGCGCAAGTGCCGCTCGCAAACTTGAGCCCTCCCGAACATAGCTTGCCGCACCTAACACTTCTTTTTTCATAAATGAATTATCGAGCACATTAGCTGAAATCTGCATACTTTCAAGCAAAGGTACGCTTGATGAGTTTAAAATACTTAGGGTGCGGGCAAAACGCGCAGTGTTTAAACCGCGAGCAACTTTGCCAAAGACTTTGACGTGCAGCAGCCAGCGGTGAACTTTGAGCTTAAATTCTGTGTTTTTGAGGCGCTGTTTGAACAAGACAATAGCTGCAGCAATAACAGCGACCACAATGAGGCCATAATCCCTGACAAAATCACTCAATACAATAAGCAACTGTGTTGCCCAAGGTAAATCCTGCGCCATATGTTCAAATTGCTCAATAACTTTTGGCACAACTAACGCCAACAGCAATGAAATAACACCAATGGCAACCACGGTGAGCATAATCGGATAAATCATTGCTTGGAGTAATTTGCTACGCATTGCCTGACGTTGTTCAGTGTAATCGGCTAAGCGGTTTAATACGGTATCTAAATGACCTGACTTCTCACCTGCGGCCACCATTGCGGTGTATAGATTCTCAAATATTTGCGGGAACTGCGACATAGAATCGGCAAGACTATAACCTTCCACAACACTGGAACGAACCGCCATTACCACACTACGAATTTTTTCGTCTTCGCATTGCTCAGCAACCGCTTTCAAGCTCTCTTCAATAGGCAAAGCCGATTGAACTAACGTCGCCAATTGACGAGTAATAAGTGCTAAATCGGATGCACTTATTTTCTGGCGATTACTCGCCTTTCCTTTGACTGCTTTGCTGCTAGCCACTTGCTTAACATCAACAGGCATTAAGCCCTTTTCACGGAGCTGACTGCGTATTTGGCGTGACGAATCAGCCTCCATGACGCCTTTTTGTTGCTTACCTTGCTTATCTAATGCTTTATATTCGAATGCAGCCACTTCTTTACCTATTCTTCGCGCGTAACGCGTAGTACTTCTTCAAGTGAGGTTAAACCACTGAGCACTTTAGACATGCCATCACTTCGTATCCCCGGACTAATAGAGCGAGCATAGCGCTCAACCTCTAACTCACTGGTCCCGGAATGAATCATTTCCCGAACTGTTTCATCAATCTCCAACAGCTCATGAATACCAGTACGACCACGATAGCCAGTGTAATTACATTTTTCACAGCCCGTTGGTCGGTAGATAATCGGGCCTGAGGTTTCTTGACCTAATAGCTTTAACTCACTAGCATCAGCCAGATGTTCTTCACGGCAATCTTCACAAAGCGTTCTTACCAGTCGCTGCGCTAGGACTCCTAATAGGCTGGAAGATAGTAAAAAGGTTTCAACCCCCATATCTTGGAGCCGGGTAACCGCACCTACGGCGGTATTTGTATGCAAGGTCGACATCACCAAGTGGCCAGTTAAACTGGCCTGGACAGAGATTTGCGCCGTTTCTAAATCACGTATTTCGCCCACCATCACAACATCAGGATCCTGACGTAAAATAGCACGCAGTCCACGGGCAAAAGTCATATCCACTTTACTGTTAACTTGCGTTTGACCGATACCTTCAATGTTATATTCAATAGGATCTTCTACGGTGAGAATATTACGGTCATTGGTATTTAAATCAGTTAACCCAGCATAAAGCGTGGTACTTTTACCCGACCCCGTTGGGCCTGTAACTAAAATAATGCCATGGGGGCGGTGGATTAAATGATTAAAGCGATCCCGTATGCCATCTGTCATCCCTAGGTCGCTGAGATTAAGCTTGGCTTGGTTTTTATCTAGCAAACGCAATACGACACGTTCACCATGACTTGACGGCATGGTCGACACACGAACATCAACTGCACGACCTGCGATACGCAGCGAAATACGACCATCTTGTGGTACACGCTTCTCTGCGATATCAAGTTTCGCCATGACCTTTATTCGAGAAACAAGTAAAGAGGCCAGTTTGCGATTGGGCTTAAGTACTTCTCGCAAGATACCGTCAACACGGAAACGAATAATCAGTTGCTGCTCAAATGTTTCAATATGAACATCACTAGCGCCCTCTTTTATCGCTTCACTTAAAGTGGCATTGATCAATTTGATTATTGGCGCATCATCTTCTGATTCAAGTAAATCTTGAGTTTCCGTTAGCTCGTCCGCCAAGGTAAACAAATCCACATCATTACCAAGATCTTCAACAAGTTGTTGCGTTTGCGAAGTATCATGCTGATAGGCAATGGTTAATTCACGTTCAAAGCTATCTGCATCAACTAATTTAAGTTCAACTTCGCAGCCAACAAAACGCCGCGCTTCTTTCAGCGCAGGCAATGTCGTTTCATGGTTAAAAAGCAGTGTAACCACGTCATCATTTTCAAGTAATAACACGCTATGGCGCTTAGCAAAGGCGAAGTTTAATTTTTTATGACTCTCAATTTCGCCAGCTTCAACAACCTCAACATCACTTTGCTCAATTAATTCATCAGTCATTTGCAGACTCTTCATTCGTTTGCTGCTCTTTGTGATCATCGATGTATTGCTTTAATGATTTTGGCAACTCTATTTCGTTACCTAACTTATCCAACACTGGCTGGTCGGTTAGCGGCATTAGTGAAATTCCATCGTCTTGCTGTTCAAGCTGAACCGCACGAATATAGTTATACTTACTCGAGCTCAAATTATGCATTGTTGCTGCATCACGAAGAATCGTCGGTTTAATGAAAATCATTAAATTACGTTTACTGGTGCTGCTTTTCGTTGATCTGAACAAGTGGCCCAGAACAGGAATGTCACCAAGTAGAGGTACTTTCGATTCAGTTTCCTGCACATCCTCATCGATTAAACCACCGATAACAACAATCTGGCCGTCATCAACCATGACATTAGTAGTCACCGAACGCTTCGAGAAAATAACATCAACGGCAGTACCAGCGGTGCCGCCCTTCACGCCTGAAACTTCCTGCTCAATTTTAAGTTGGACAGCATTACCTTCGTTGATTTGTGGGGTTACTTTTAGCTTGATACCCACCTCTTTACGTTCAATAGTTTGAAAAGGATTTGAATTATTGTTGCTTGCTGCGGAACCTGTGATCACGGGCACTTCTTCACCAACAACAAACTCCGCTTCTTGGTTATCTAACGTGGTGATATTTGGCGTTGCAAGTATATTGGAGGTAGATGCCGCACTAACCGCTTGAATAACCGCGCCCCAGTTTCCTGAGACTAAGCCAGCCAACGCACCATTAACCGAGCCAAGCACTTGGCCTAAAGCGGTATAATCGCCTCGGGTAATGATATCTGGGTTTTCAGTAGTCACTTGGTTGTCGCCAGCTCCCGTTGTTGTTTGGCTCGCTTCTGTCGTGAATTCCCTAGCAGACTGCGCTGCTGCAGCAATACCACTAATAGAAGCACCATCGCCAAATTGGATAACACCACCATCGGCACTTGCCCACTGCACACCTAAATCAATACCGTCGCCTTCACTTACCTCAACAATAATTGCTTCAACATTGATTTGTGCACGACGAAAATCAAGCTGACGGATAACCCCCTCTAAACTGCGCATCACATCTGGCTGGGCGGTAATCACCAAAGAATTTGTATCTTCGTGGGCTTGAATGTTGGCATCACGACGATTGCTAGCGCTTTTGGTTTTACTGGCCGTAACGCCTTTCTTGATTGAATCAGCCACACCGGTGAGTACTTGAGCAACTTCTTTTGCCTGCGCATATTTGAGTCGAACAACCTTAGTATTGCCCGAACTTTCTTGTTCGTTGTCAAGACGTTTAACTAGGTTTACCGCACGGTCGCGTGCGCGTTTTTCACCACTGACGACCACACTGTTAGTCCGCTCATCAGCCACTAGTTTTGGTCTTAATTGATTAGTTGATTTACCTTTGGAACCAGCACTATTAGAGATAATTTGCTCAATAATACGCACTAACTCTGGTGCAGAGGCAAATTTTAATTTTACCACGGCAACCTCTTGGTCACCCTGCTTGTCCACCCGGCGAATCATCTCAACGATGCGATTAACACGCGCAGCACGTCCTGTTAGCATAATGACATTAGATGCGTCATGCGCCACGATATTACCGCCACCACTGTTGTCATTTAACTGGCGTAAAATTGGGGTTAGCTCACGAACAGGCACGTTATAAACAGGCACAATACGAGTGACCATTTCATCACCAAAACCGGTTTCATTAGCACCAATCACTGGAATAGCGGCTGCTTTTGCATCTTTGTCTTTTATAACTTTTAAAATATTGTTATCCATTTCAACAATGGCATAACCATAGACTTCAAGCACGCTTAAGAAAAACTGATAATATTGCTCGTCATTAAAGGTTTCATAACTACGAACATTAATTTTTCCGCGCACGTTTGGTTCAATAATGATGGTTTTGTTTAACGATCTACCCACCGTATTAATAAACTCATTAATATCAGTTCCTTTGAAGCTAGCAGAGTATTGATTTGCTATCGCTTGCGGCACAGCAAATAGGCTGGCAAGTAACAGTAATGCCGCGCAGGGCTGTGTCGTAATAAATTGTCTTGCAGACATTAATAAATTCCTTGGCAAAAAGCTTACTCTGGTAGAGCGAACTGTATATCGATAAGTTGGCCATCTCGTTCTACCGAGATCATTATATTACTCATTGTTTTTAGCTCTGCTAATACAGCCATCGATTGACTAATATCAGTGAGATCATAACTATTAATTGCAACAGCTAAATCGTTGGGCTTTAGACCCGATTGATGAAAAAGCTTCGGATCACGCCCGGCATTTAAACGGTACCCTTTTAGCTTCCCCTCAATTTTAACTGGGGTTATCGAAATATGATCTATAATCCGCTTTGGATTAGCTAAGATCTCTTGGCGAGTTTGCGCCAAGCTAGTCGTTAATTTTGGCCCTGATTGATTTCCCCCTGCCGTGGCAGAAGTGCGAGCTACCTTCTTAGTATAGTCAAAACCATCAAGCATCAATGTTTCATGTTTACCATTATTACTGAGTATCACTCGATCATGATGAATTTCAACGATACTAGCGCGTGTCGTCGAAATTTTTTGGTCAATAATATAAGTGTCTTGTTTGGATTGATATTCGATGATCGCCATCGAGCGCTTAGGATCATCGTTGGCAACAACACCGGTCAGTACCAGATTTAGGCGAGTTTTGGGAGCGTCATTGACCTGCTCTCTTTTCTTTTCAATAATAGGTTGCTGCCCGGCGCGACCAAACCAATGGTAATTGGAGAAATTAACTTGTTGCGGCGCTTGCTGAGTTTGTGCCACGTTAGAGGGTTGCCATTGGGGCAACTCAAGTTTCGGGGTTAAAAATCCCCAGGTGATTCGCGCCAATAAATACAAAATAAAAATGCCGAAAAAAATTGTAACGATCAGCGCTATTTTTTGATTTTCTATCGTAGGTTTAACTATCAATTTAGTTACAATATCCATTTAGAATCAATACGAAACTACGACCTTTGCAACGCGTCATAGTTCCAATTGCGAATTATTATCAAGTTAACTAACTATACTATTGTATGGCGCTTGTCACAACAACTTAGCTTTGTCATTTTCGCGATAGAAAATTTGACCTATTTATGTTATTTTTGAGCTAATTTTTCAGCATCCTTTTAAAACGCATGAAATCATCATCTTCAGCTAAAGAAACTAGTGTTAGATTAGACAAATGGTTATGGGCAGCGCGCTTTTACAAAACACGCGCAATCGCCCGTGACATGGTGCAGTCAGGTAAAGTGTCTTATAACGAACAACGTACTAAACCGAGCAAACTAGTAGAAGCTGGAGCGGTGCTAAAATTGCGCCAAGGAAACGAAGAAAAACAGGTCATCATATTAGAGATTAGCGATCAGCGCCGCGGTGCGCCAATTGCACAATTGCTATACCAAGAAACCGAACAAAGCATTAAGCGTCGTGAAGAACATAATGAATTGCGACGACTCAATGCGTTAGAAAATCCACGTCCCGATAAGCGTCCGGACAAAAAACAGCGCCGAAAAATAATTCAATTTAAAGCGCAGTAAACCTATATATCAATCAGTTGGAACAACCCGTGAAAGATCAATTAAATCGCTATTTATTCGATAACGCCCATGTACGAGGCGAGCTCGTACAGGCAAGTAGTACTTACCAAGAAATTATCAATAACCATCAATACCCTCAGGTAATTAATTTACTTTTAGGTGAGTTACTCGTAGCCACCTCAATGCTTACTGCATTGCTAAAGTTTGAGGGAAACATAGCGGTTCAATTGCAAGGCGATGGTCCCGTATCTGTCGTGGTAGTCAATGGTGATGACCAACAAATGTTACGTGGTGTTGCGCGTGTAGAAGGCGAAGTGACCAGCAATAAGCTTACGGAAATATTTACCAAAGGGTATATGGTGATCACCATTACACCTAATCAAGGAGAACGTTATCAGGGTATTGTTGCGTTAGATAAGGATACCTTAGCAGAATGTTTAGAAGCTTACTTTGAGCAATCAGAGCAACTTAAAACACATTTCTGGTTACGTAGCGATGAAGAAAATGCCGCTGGCATGATGATTCAAGCACTACCCGACGAGTCTGGAACAGACGATGATTATGATAATTTACGTCAGCTAACAGCGACAATCAAAGACGAAGAACTATTTACGTTAGAAGCAAACACAATCTTAAACCGCCTCTATCATCAAGAAGAAGTGCGTGTATTTGAACCGCAAGATTTGTCTTTTAGCTGTAGCTGTTCTAGAGAACGTAGTGGTGCGGCAATTATCTCAGTAGGTCGCGAAGAAGCAGAATCAATTATTCAAGAGCAAGGTAAAATAACCATGCATTGTGATTACTGTAATACGGAATATTTGTTCTCGGGTACGGACGTTGCAAATTTGTTCCATGACCCTGAAGAAAATTCACAGAAAATACATTAAGCTGTCACTAGTGACAACTTAACAATCTAAGTTGTTAATCAACTCAATCTACTAGGCTGTTTGAAAATAAGCAGCCTTTTTTATTGAAAAAAACAAAAAAATGTAAGACTTTCACCAGTAATTACACCCCTTCCTTGATTATTTTTTGTCCTCCTTATTAAATAAAAACAATTAGATAGAGAATAAAGTCTAGATAACTTAGCACTATAGACTAATTAATATGTATAACGTGGTTTAAATCTGCCCCCAAGATCCTGTACAATCCCGTTTGCCTAACAGGCTAGGTTACACAACCTAATTGTAATTTGAACTTACTACTTACCACTCTTTCAGGAGCAGCAAAGATGACCGTCGCCACAGCTGGTAACAATACCACTATTGATCTAACCCAATACGGTATTAACGACGTCCAAGAAGTTATATATAACCCTTCATACGATTTATTGTTTGAAGAAGAAACTAAAGCTGGTTTAGACGGCTACGAAAAAGGTGTAATTACAGAATCGGGTGCGGTATCTGTAGACACGGGTATCTTTACCGGTCGTTCACCTAAAGACAAGTATATCGTTCGTGATGACACGACACGTGACACTGTTTGGTGGTCTGATCAAGGTAAAAATGACAACAAACCAATGAGCACTGAAACTTGGACAGAACTGAAAGGTTTAGTCACAGAGCAACTTTCAGGTAAGCGCTTATTTGTTGTTGATACATACTGTGGTGCAAACGATGACACTCGTTTAAAAGTACGTTTTATCACTGAGGTTGCATGGCAAGCTCATTTCGTGAAAAACATGTTCATTCGCCCAAGCGACGAAGAGTTAGTTTCTTTTGAACCTGACTTTGTCGTAATGAACGGCGCAAAAACAACGAATCCAAATTGGAAAGAGCAAGGTTTAAACTCTGAAAACTTTGTTAGTTTCAACCTTACCGAGCGTATGCAACTTATTGGTGGTACATGGTACGGCGGCGAAATGAAGAAAGGTATGTTCTCAATGATGAACTACTTACTTCCTCTTCGTGGTATCGCATCAATGCACTGTAGTGCAAACGTTGGTAAAGATGGTGATACGGCTGTTTTCTTTGGCCTTTCTGGTACAGGTAAAACAACGCTTTCAACCGACCCTAAGCGCCAATTAATTGGTGATGATGAGCACGGTTGGGATGACAATGGCGTATTTAACTTTGAAGGTGGTTGTTATGCTAAAACAATCAACCTAAGCGAAGAAAACGAACCAGACATCTACAATGCAATCCGCCGTGATGCATTGTTAGAAAACGTTACTGTTGCTGCTGATGGCAAAATTGATTATGACGATAACTCAAAAACTGAGAACACTCGTGTTTCATACCCAATTTACCACATCGATAACATCGTTAAGCCAGTATCAAAAGCAGGTCATGCTAAGAAAGTAATTTTCTTAACGGCTGATGCGTTTGGTGTACTGCCTCCAGTGTCTAAGTTAACACCAGAGCAAACACGTTACTACTTCCTATCTGGTTTCACAGCGAAACTAGCTGGTACCGAGCGTGGTATTACTGAGCCAACGCCGACTTTCTCATCTTGTTTCGGTGCAGCTTTCCTAAGCCTACACCCAACACAGTACGCTGAGGTATTAACTAAGCGTATGGAAGCAGCAGGTGCAGAAGCTTACCTAGTAAACACTGGTTGGAATGGTACTGGCAAACGTATTTCTATCAAGGCAACTCGCGCAATTATCGATGCGATTCTTGATGGTTCTATCGATAAGGCTGATAGCCAAGTGCTGCCATACTACAACCTTGAAGTACCAACAAGTGTTGCAGGTGTTGAAGGCGATATCCTTGACCCACGTGATACTTATGCTGATGCTTCAGAGTGGGAAGGTAAAGCAAAAGACTTAGCAGAGCGTTTCGTTAATAACTTTGAGAAGTTCACTGATACTGATGAAGGTAAAGCATTAGTAGCAGCAGGACCAAAGCTATAATATAAAAACTGCAATGAAAAAGGTCGCCAATAGCAATATTGGCGACCTTTTTGTTTTCAGGGTAAACTGTACTCTAGCTAACGCATATAGGTAAAAGAAGTAAATGAGTGACCTAATCGAAAAACCAGAAAAGCCACTAGATGATGACTGCTGTGGTGGTGGTGCTTGCGCTCCTTGCGTATGGGATCATTTTTACGAACAAATGAGTTTATACCGAAAACAGCAACGCGAACTCGCAGCGCAAGAAGAACCAAAGCAACAATCAGAAGCTTAGTGCTTGCCAAATCATTGAGAAGCTACAGATAGTTGCAACAAACCAACTTATCGAACGCAATTTATCCTGATTAATATAATACATGAAACAAAATACAATCCTGGCGACAACATGAGTGATTGCCAGTGCTTGCACTGTTTCATTAGTAGTATTTGTTGCCAGCACAACAGCGACTGCGGTTGCAAAAATAATCAGTGACTCAAAAGAGTTTTGGTGTGCAGCTAGCGCCCTTGCACCAAAACCTGTTAGCCTGGTTTGCTGATCACGCGGATAGTTATTATCGTATTTACTTTCCTTATTCATTGCGACCGCCAACGGGACTTTTGCAAGGTAAGGCAATAAGGCTGCGATAAAAGCGCACAAGATAATTATATTCATAATAATATTAGCTAGTTAGGTTAATGTGTCGCAGTAGCTTAACATCTTTATTTTTAAAATGAATGCTTCACTCCACAATTGTGTGCTTATCCTTTAGTATTTGGTTAACAACAGAAGCCAAAATATGGTGCTCTCTGACCGCATCAGCTGTCACGCGTAAACGTCCTTGTTCAAAATAAAATCGTCCTAATCCATCAATATCCAAGCTACCTTCAAAGTAAATTTTAATATGCTTGGCAATCTGCTCGACGGCATCAGGTGCAAAACTTTTTATTGAATCCATGGAATTACTCATTTAATTAATTTAAACAATTATAGCGAAGCTGCACTGCGTGAAGACTGATCATAAAAGCCTGACAGTAACCGCAGCGCGTTGGCCATTTCTTTGATTTGAGACTTACTCAAGTTGAGGTCTTTTAATGAAGAGATCAGACATTGCTCACGAATTTCTTTGTAACGCTGACAGAACTCCCATCCTTGCTTTGAGGGATGGTAAAAAGACTCTTTGCCTTTCTTTGTTGAAATAATCATTTCAAGTTTAACTAACTTACGCAAACTATAAGCAACATTATGGCTGTCTTCAACGTTGAGCGAAAAGCAGATATCCGCTAGCTTCTTTTCACGCTCGCGATGCGCTATATTGTGAATGACCTGAATATCAAGTGAACTTAGTTCAGTTGAGCCGACCGCCCTCGCACACAGTTGCATCCAACGTAAAAAGGCATTATTCATCATGGTTAGTCCATATTCAAATTCACTTAACTCAGGGCACTCGTCTGAAACTAAATGGGAAGAAGAAACAATGACAGATGACGTCACTTGCGACATAATGCATGTCCTTTAGAAAAATATTTTAATCATTCTACCACTTGTACCAAATAACAGAAGCAGCAAATATTTGTGAAAAAAATCATTACATGCATCAAAAACCCGGTTCATCAACTAGAAAGTAAACAACTATTAAAGCTGGCTGCCCCGGCGATAATGGCGCAATTCGCGCACATGTCATTAGGTGTATTAGACACAATCATGGCAGGACGCTATAGCGCCGATGCCTTGGCAGCGATAGCCATAGGTGTCAGTATTTTTAATCCGATTATCGTCTTCATCATCGGCATATTCTTGGCGCTAAGCCCAATCACTGCACAATACAATGGTCAAGATAATCGAAATGGCGTTAAAGAGTCATTTCAAAGTGGCATCTTGCTGTCTATTTTCTTGGCTCTACCTAGCGCATTATTGCTTTACACCCTGGAACCCGTTTTTTGGGCTATTGGTATTACCCCCGAGGTTATTCCACTAGCTAATGGATACCTACAGGCTTTGGCTTGGGGCCTGATTCCGCTGTACTGTTTTTTTGCGCTACGCTTTTGTAACGAAGGCATGTTTGCAACAAAAGCAATTATGTACTGCTCTGTCGCTGCAATTCCTTTTAATATCGTATTTAATTATTGGTTTATCAACGGGGGGCTAGGAGTGCCAGCCATGGGGGCTATTGGCGTCGGCTGGGCGACGGTAGTCGTATGGTGCGTCATGGCCTCTGGCTTATTTGGCTATACGTTCTTCGCTAAGCGCTATCAGGGCTATAACTTATTTACTGATTGGGTAAAGCCCCACCTATCGCAGTTCTCTGAGGTATTCAAGATTGGTTTACCAATGGGGATAGGCTTAGGAATGGAAGTGGCCCTTTTTGGCGCTGTTGGGCTAATGATTGGGCGCTACTCTGTGCCCGATATCGCAGGCAACCAAATTGCACTGAATATCTCCTCAATGGCTTATACGCTTTCCCTTGGTCTATCAGTAGCAGTAACGGCTAGGGTGGGCTATCACGTAGGTAAGAAAGACTTGGTACAAGCTAGAGATACTGGATTCATCGGCATTAGTTTTGGCGTATTAATCTCCTGTGTTACGGCTGCCATCATGATATTGTTTACGGAGCAACTCGCTGCGATATTTACCAATGATCCATTAGTAACTAGTGTTGCGATACAGCTTATTGCCATGGCCGCGTTGTTTCAGTTATCTGACGGCGTTCAAGTAAATGCCAGTGGAGCTTTACGCGGCATGAAAGATACCAAAATCCCGATGTATATCTGTGCCATAGCCTATTGGGCAGTTGGCTTTCCTATCGGTTATATATTGGCTGAACATTTTGGTATGGGAGTCATTGGATATTGGATTGCGATTATCAGTGGCTTATCTGTCTCAGCAATCTTCATGGCCAAGCGCTTTTTCACTTTAGCCAGAGCCTAGATATATGGTGAAGTAATGCCAATTCTATGAATTAAGTAGTCTTGCTGTACTTAGGTAGAATAAATTAGAACAAGGCGCTCGATTGACCAATAGCCAGCTACTGGGATTGAGAGCAACGCAGATATTGTTTATTCTAGCTAGTACAGGTGGTTATTTAGTGGAATTGCTATAATTTACATTATTAAATTACTTCGCCATCACTCGATTACGTCCTGCTTCTTTGGCGCGATATAAGCGCTCATCAGCCAGCTCAATCCAGGTAAAGTTACTAAAGCCTAAGGCGTACTGTGCAATCCCAAAAGAACAAGTAATTTTAGCCACCTGTTTTTGTGACTTTTTATCTTTAATTACCAAGCGTTCAATCGATTGCCGTAACTGTTCAGCCAAAGGAGCTGCCATTTTACTGGCATTTTCTTCAACTAAAATTGCAAACTCTTCACCACCATAACGATAAGTTGAGGCTTTGACATTACTATATTTTGACAAGCGAGCAGCCACCACTTTTAATACTTGATCGCCAAGTTGATGGCCATGGGTATCATTGAATTTTTTAAAGTGGTCTATATCACATAGAATCAAAGCACAGTCTTGATTCTCCATATCAATCAGTCGCGCCACGGTCTCATTAAATGCACGGCGATTTAACGCCCCCGTTAACTCATCTCGCAATGCTTCTTGGCGCGTATATTCAAGCTTCTCCCTCAGTCGCTTAATTTCTTCTTGCGCATGGTTTAGTGACTCACTAAACCCCTTGGCATTATCTCTCATCTGTAGCGATTGACTGATAAGGTCGTCGACAAAATCTGAAATCTGATCAACTTCAACTGCATCACTATCCATGCCATTGAGCTCTGAATGGACAGTATCCATCGCCTGTTCAAACTTTTGTGTATCTTCCTGAGTAAAACCGATTGACTTGCTTATTGAACCAGCGAAATCTTCCATGCTTTTGGTTAGCGCTTGAGAAGCGTGATGCTGATCAGTCTGGAGATGCTTTTCGTACAAACTATCTACCTGATGGGAGGATACCTGATTCTTTTCAACTAGTAGGCTATCAATTTCTTTATTCAATTCAGGTTTACTATTGACGACATAGGTATACCAAAGCGCATAATTGTTTGGCAAAACAGGTACACTATATTTCATCATCAGTGGAATAACCTGCTTGAGCGTAACTACTGACTCGTTAAATACTACATCTTTTGGCATTACTTAATATTTCCCTTTAAAACCAGTGGTTAGTATTTTAAAGAATGATTGAAACTAGCTAAGGCACCAGTTTCTTCGCCTAATTGTTGTTGTGCAAACGCAAGCTTGTGGTACAAAGTTGCACTTGGCTCTAGTGCAATTGCTTTCATATACCATGATTTGGCTAAATCCCACTGGCGCATGCCAGTGTATAGGTGTGCGACAGTGCTATAAAAAAGCACACAATCATCAAACACACTCTCAAGAGCAATCAGCTTGTCACAACAGTTTTGCAGCTCGTCAGACTTAACGTTCATCAATACAGGAATCAAACAAGCATTTTCTTTCTTTCGCAATAACTTAAAGTAAGATGCTTCAACTTCAGAGATCCCTTTTAACTTAACCACGAGTTCAGCATAACGACGGTACAGATTTATATTATTTCTTTGTTTTCTAGTGAGCTTTTTATAGTAAGCATGGAGATTATCAAGACTTTCATCAGCTGCAGCATCGAGTAACGCCAAATGTGCCTCTATCTCAATATCGGCATGTTCTTGCTGGCTTAATAACTTATTTTTTAATAGCTTAGTAGCGCTAGACAGGACCAGCGGCCACTGCTTTGTTTGTTGGTATATCGGCAAAGCAAGCGCCAAGATCTCAGGCTGCTCCAATACCGAGGTCGGCTGCGTTGCTAACCAGCTGGCAGACTGTTCGGTATCTCCGTCTGCCCGCAACATTTTTAAATGTGTAGCAATTAGTGCACTGTCATCACTTTTAATTGACGCGGCACTTGCGAGGTATTTATCTCGCTGCTCCCTTTTTCCTAAGTGCTGGGCTGCGTTGGCAGCAGTTAAGTAATTGAGCATCGGTTGGTCGCTAAGGCTTGCATAACGTGCACTATTTTTTTCTGCCAAAGCGAAACGGCCGCCCGCTAAATCAAGCAGGCTACTCAATGTTTTTTGCTGTGCAAGTTGATGTTTGCGCCAACCAAACCAGTATCTGGTGCGCCCCCACAATGACAACAAGTTCACCAAGGCCCACTCCAGGAACTGCAAGCAGGCATAAAAAATCAAAATTACCATGACCATCACAACAACACTACTTTCAATAGTCCAGTCGTCAACAGCAATCAATACATAGCCTTTCTGGTCCACCAGCATCGGCCCCAAAAACAAACCAGCACAAATAATGATAGCAAGCAGTAATAGTCTGATCATATTAGCGACCTGCCTTATTGTCGTAGCCAATATTTCGTTGCAACAACTCGTCGATGATTAAGTTACTGCTACTCAATTTTTGTGGATAGCTAATGCTGATTTTTTCACCTTTCAAGCTGTCTAGCTCACTGAGCATAAACTCCGTTGTACTATCCTGGCGATCGTAAAATTGCATGATCCAGCGTGTAGACAATTCGATTGAGTGCTCAAATGCATCTTGTTGCTGGCGATAAACAGCAATTTGAGTTTGCATCAATTTGCTTTTTAGGTTTTCCTCAAGATACCACTGTTGTTTTGGTGAGATCAAAGGCTCGACACTGCCATTACGGCGGCGCACAGTAATAAAGCCGTCGCTAAAGGAGTGCCACATGCGCTTTAAGTTGTCTTGCCAATCGGTAGCTGAATTAGATAACTCCCCACTAACCTGCGCTTCAGCTAATTCAGGGAGCTCCACCATATTTAGCTTTAAGTTATCTACTTGACTAATTAAACCGTCAATCTTCAAAGCTAGCGTTTCGCTGTTATCTCGTGGCAGAGCTTGTAAGGAAGCAATATCACTGGCTAGAGCTTGACGGATGGAAATCAATGACGGGTCATTCATTTCGGCAATTCGAATATCTGCAGTGGTCAATAAAGTACTGGCTGTACTAATGTCTTTTTCTTGCCACAACTTGCGGCCGGCAAGTTTAACTAAGTAGTTGGCTTCTGCTAGCAACCAGTCATTTGGACGTCGACCTGCAAGTTCGACCATTTTGTCCTGTAACATATTAATGGTTTGCTGCTGGCGTGCTATTTGTTGTGAAACCTTGTCACTCAATCGCGAAAGCTGACTGTCGTGGAGGCTATTTTGTTGCTCAAGCTGGCGTTTTGTCGCGCTAACGTCACCAGCATGGCTGGCCGCTAGCTCGCTGATACTATCTTGCTCAGTGTTTACCACTTTATAAAGGTTATACATAGCCCAAGAGCCACCAGCGCCTAGTAACAATATTAAAATCAAACATAAGACAGCAAGCTTACTAACCTTTGCTTTATTATTTGGCGTTGCTACTTCAGGCCTGTCTTCGATTGTGTCTTTTTCCAATGAGCTACTTTCTTGAGATGGCGACGCTTTTTCATCAACAGTTTCGGGTTCATTCACATCAAGCGATTTATCACGCTCATCTTCCAAGCTAGGTGATTGCGCTTCAATTACCGTATCTTTTTCTGCAACCTTAGAATCGCTGGCAGCGGTCTTATCTGATGCTACTTCGACCTTTTCTTTCGCATCTATTTGGTCTGATGACGATGTGTTCTTAACTTCAGCTTGCTGCTTCGCATCGTGTTTATTTTTCATAGAAAGAGCTCTGTAAATTTTTAAGTTCATCTAAAATTGCTTGGTTACCCGCACCATCCGCAACTCTAATATTTGGTATGCCTTGCCCGCTAGCAATATCCGCAACCCTAATGCTTGGTACAATAACGTAAATGTCAGTCAACCATGATTGATAGCCATTATTGACCATCTCTATCAAATTTTGCAATATTTCTGCACTGGTAACTACTATAGTAGTTATCCCTCTACGCTGCCATTGCTCAACAACATTTTTGGCAAGTAATACGCTATCTCGACGATAAAGTTCACTATAAGTAACCTTAGCACCACGAATTACCAATTGCTGAGCAAGTGTTTCCCTGCCGCCATTGCCACGCAATATGACAATATTCTTCCCTTTAGGCTGCTTTAATTGTGGTAATTCAAGTAGCCCTTCGGTCCTCGGATCGTCAGGGAATGTCGCGTCAATTTCCAGCTCAGAAAAAGCCTGTTCAGTTGCCTTCCCCACCGCAATATAAGTTTTATCTGGCCAACGCTCAAGTTGTGTACTCGCACTAGCAATTGCATTAGCACTGACAGCGATAACAATATCACTGGCGTTAATTTTGTCAGCTAAGTCTTCATCTTGCAATGAAGTTACTTGAATAAGAGGGCAGCTAAGGGTCTCGAAGCCATGATCAGCTAGAAGCCGCGACAACGATTGATTTTTGTGGAGCGGTCGAGTCAACAAGACTCGACCTATGTTAGAGGGAGGTAACTTAACTTTGGGCATAAACCTGCTGTAATATTTCACGTGCACCACTATTAAGTAGCTTATCAGCCATTTCAATAGCAACGGTTTGGGCATCAACGATCTGGCCACGGGCTTCTTCAGTTAACATTACACTACCGTCAGGATTTCCGACTAGCGCGCGCAACCAGAATTGCTCACCTTCGAGTACACAATAACTACCGATTGGCACCTGGCAACCGCCTTCCAGACGTTTGTTTAATGCGCGCTCAGCTAATACGCGAATACGAGTTTCTGTATGCTCTAAAGGTGCTAATAGCTCATGAATACGACGGTCATTCTCTCGACATTCTATACCGACAGCGCCTTGTCCAACTGCAGGGAGAGACTGTTCAGGCTCAATGAAAGAAGCGATTCTTTCATTTAACTCCAATCGGATTAATCCAGCCGCAGCCAAAATAATTGCGTCATATTCGCCATTATCCAACTTCCCTAAACGTGTACCAACATTACCGCGTAAGTCATTAATAATAAGGTCAGGACGAGCCGCACGCAATTGACACTGACGACGTAAGCTGGACGTACCAACAATAGCGCCTTTTGGCAGTTCATCAAGATTGGTGTAGGTATTAGAAACAAACGCATCACGTGGATCTTCACGCTCACAAATAACTTGCAAGCCCAATCCTGCAGGGAAGTCCATTGGCACATCTTTCATTGAATGCACTGCGATATCTGCGCGCCCTTCAAGCATTGCCGTCTCTAATTCTTTAACAAACAGTCCTTTACCACCAACTTTCGCTAACGGTGTGTCAAGAATTTTATCCCCTTTGGTCACCATAGTAACTAGCTCAACTTTGAGCCCAGGGTGAAAGCGCTCTAATTCCGCTTTTACAAATTCAGCTTGCCACAATGCAAGCGGGCTTTTTCTTGTAGCTATACGCACAACTTCAAAAGACATAGATATTCCAAAAATAATCAATTTATTGGGGCTGATGTTACCACTTAGCCAATCATTTGTATAAGGCAAGCCAAATAATATTCAACCAACTAATGACTGACATCAAAATAATGAACATCAAGCACCTTATTTGATGGTGCTACAACCTCTACTCGCCAAGTACCCACCAGAGAACTATTAAATACTTTACTCGAGTATGTTCGCCAATTAGCACTCCCAACAGCAAGCGTGACAACAGCTTTTAACTCCTTGTCAAAGTACCATCGGTGCTCGACTTGTTGACCTTCAAGGTCAATTAGGTGCGTGTAGAAAAAGACCTTTTTATGCGCCGCTAAGGAAACTAAGTCTGTCAACTTATCTACCGGCTCGCGATTAATAACCGCCGAAGTTAGCACGGAGCGTAATATGAAGGAGGGCTTTTGGCCAATCACAACATTTTCCGATGTAGGGGTCGCCACAATATTTTGCTGGACAGCATCAACTTGCACACCCTTATCTTCATCCAATTCATCAGCCACTGGCAAAGAGGCTGGAGACTGCCTTACGCTTAGAGTCGCCAGTTCTAACATAGGAGGCGTAGGCTCGATTCCATCAGGTGCATCAACTGGTGACTCAACACTCATTGGCATTTCAGTATCAGTTGCCTTAGCGGGCAGCGCCTTGATGATATTCTCTGGCTCACTGGTTTCCAGTTCAATTGAAGCTTCATTCACTACCGATTCTGATGCTTTATTTGATATTGCAGCAACTGGTTCAGTGCTTATTTTATTGGCTTGAGTAAAATTTAAAAATAACAAAGCAGCTAATATAACGACTCCAACAACAGTAATGGAGAAACGTGCTATCTTCGCTCGGTCAAACGGCGCAGGTTCTTGCGTTTCTAGCGCTGGCGCTAATGCTATTTTTATTTTTAACTGCACCGTTCATCCCTAAAATGTATTTCTAATATTTTAACCTCGAATCATATCGAGTAATAAGCGTAAATGAAACCGCACAGGCCTCTTTTCCCATCCTCCGATTCGAGGAAGTTGAAAGAAATCGCTACTAGGCGTACATACACCATGATGTGTCGTCACGGCATGAGAAAAATCTAACTTTTTAACCAGCTCAACAGTTTGCTGGCTATAATCCTGATTCATTTTTCCATTCGGATAAGCAAACCCCAATGGTTCATCAGCCACTCCCCATTGTTTTAAGTGTTCAATGTTGGTGATTAATTGCTGTTGCTGCTCTTCAATGGGTAGCACAGCCATAATGGGATGGTCATGAGTATGAGCCGCGACTGTAATGTCATATTGCTTTAATTTTTTCAACTGCTGACTATTCATCATTTTCGCCGCCCCCAGCTTATAATGATGGCATTCCAGTATGTTATCAACGACCTCTAGTCGTTGCTTATAAGGAAGGTACTTAAGTTGTTCAAGTATGGTTAGGGTCAATTGATTGCGCTGTTTATTGCTAATAATAGTATGTATTCCTGCATCAATCACCGAGAAATCATACTGAACAACCTCCTGATCAAACAGAAAATCTATAATTTTATCGTTCCACATGTTTTCACCACCGGTGAACGCACTCGACACATATACAGTCGCTGGAATAGCCAACTCTTTCAATATGGGTGCTGCTAATGTCAGGTTATTAAGGTAACCATCATCAAAACTAACGCAAATACTATTGGCCGGTAACTTATTTTTTCGCAATAAGGCAAGAGCCTCCTCGATTGATAATGGCTTGAAATAACGACCTACAATCTCCATTTGTTGACGAAACTCAGCCACTGTTGGGGTGCAGGTGCGAAAAGGGTCTGGCTGCTCTAACACTTGGTGATAAATAAGTATTGGCAGCTTGTTATGTGACGTTAGCTGCGCCACACCCTGTATGAGTTTATGGGCTAACCACACATTAAAATCCTCTACTTTCAAGCCATAGCTCAAGCACAATCAATATCCAAATCAGCTCGCCATAGTAGCTTGAGTGTTCAGACTGGTGTTTATCTATCGCTAACTCTATAAACTCAGGCTTAAAAATATCCCGCTGAGCCAAAGATGAAAGTGCTTCTTTAGCTATTGCCATCAGGTCATCACTTTGAGTCATCCATAGCCCAAATGGAAGTCCAAAGCCATGTTTCTCTTTAGTTAAGGTATCGTCGGGTAAAAAGCCTTTCATCGCATTTTTAAAGAAATAGCGCAGGTGATTTCCCTTCAATTTGTCGTCATCTTTAATTTGGCAACTAAAGTCTACCAGCTCTTTTTCCAACAGCGGATATTTAACCTTAACGCCAGCCATTTCACACATCGTTGAGACCTTAACTAAATCATTGTCAGCTAGGGTGAATTTCCAATCAAGGAATAACATCTTTTCCAAATGGCTCGCAGATTTTGCCTGAGCATAGCGCTCACGCTTTTGGACAACCGGCTGTTGTGGGTCAACCTGTGCTAGAAATGATGAAGTGAACATATCCTCTAACGCAAAGCGATTTAAAAAATTATAACTATCAAGTCTATCGGGTAATTCAACTTTCGCCTGTTCAATATAACTCTTGGCCTTGCTACCAATGGGCAAAGTGCCAAGAGGCGTCTTGCAAAACATGGCCTCCATTAACCCTTGAAGCATCTTTGGCGCCTTGTTAAATTGCTCAAAAGTAGCTTGCTTTGCATAACGCTCGTTACCAGCAAATATTTCATCTCCTCCATCTCCGGCGAGTAGGGTTGTCACTCCATGGCTTTTAGCAAACAACGCGCAACAATACGCAGCCATTGCTGATGAATTACCAAAAGGTTGATCAAAGTATCGGGCAACTTGTTTAAAGTTCTTAATCAATTCTTCTGGCTGCATAACATGGCAATAATGTAGCGTATCAAAGTGCTGCGAAGCCAGCTTTGCATAGCCGCTCTCATCGTATTGTTTTGATTCAAAGCCAATAGAAAATGTTTTAGCTGGCGCCGCGTTCTTAGCTAACATGCCAGCAACGGTAGAGCTATCTAAACCACCACTTAGAAATGCACCGCAATCATCACCAACACCGCGAATCACCGCTTGAGCAATCAAGGTGCGGCATTCCTTATGCAGTACCTTATCGTCATCATTACTGTAGTTGTAATCTGGTTGATACAATAACTGGGAAGTTAACTCGCCATCAGAACCTTGCTCAACACACTGACCAGCCTCTAACTTGAACGCTTCTTTATAGATAGTGGTCGGGGCGGCAATGCAATGGTAAAAGCAATAGTTAAAAATACCCTGTGGGTTTAAGGTCAATTGTGCCGTATCCAACAAGTTCAAACTGTCAGAAATCATTAGTGTATTTTGTTGAAAAGTATAATAAAGTGCTTTTGAACCGATGTGGTCGCTAATTAATTTGATTTTGTTTCGCCGCTTATCAAATATCACAGCATTGAAAAAGCCCGCTAACTTTTCATAATAGTCATTTTCACACTCGGTCAACAGCCCAAGTAAGATAGCTGAGCCGTCAATATGAGCTTCATCTGATATACCGTAATGCCTTAACGAGCCGTCTAACAATACAACGTAGTTATCATTTTCAGCGACTTCAAACTTACAATGGCTCTTTATCGATACCTTCTTATGCCAATCAAACACTAGCTCAACATTTTCTTTCATTTCATCCATCAAAATCATCTTGATTATCAACGTCCTTACTAATGGTTGTATCGGTTATTTAGAAACTTCAGTTAGCATTTTTTCAAAAATCTTGGCCTGATATTGTCTTGAATAGTGCGTTGTATCCTGTCGAGTTATCGTTTGCTGTGCACCGATGCTAGATAAAAATTCCATAAAACGCTCACCTATCGCTTCACTATCATCTAGCGGCGCAATATAACTTTGTGGAAGCATGCATAGCAATTGGCCGGTATCCCCTTCAATCGGCATTAGCCCGAGAATAGGTTTTTGTGCTTGTATATATTCATAGACCTTAGCGGGGACCTGGTAGTTACAATTAGCAGCTTGCATTAATAACAATCCATCAACACTGAGCATTTCCTGTAGTGCTTGATGATAAGGAACGATAGGCAGCAATGTCACAATGTCTTCAATATCCAACTCACTAAGCACGGGCAAATAAAGATCATCATGACCAGTAGCTCTTAAGCGGATTTCCAGGCTATCTTGACAAATTAAACCAGCCTTTTTTAAAGTCGAAAGCGCATTGAAGAAGTCCTTTGGGTCGCGCTCACTCGGATAAATAACCCCACTATGCAGCAACACCAACTTGTCTGTTCCATGGGGAATAGCGGTTAGATTTTCAAAAGCAATCGCATCGTAACCATTGGGTATCAACTGGAATAACTCAGGATTAGCTTGAGGAAACCGGTTCCGATAAAGTGCTTGAGTTCCTTTGGTTGTCACTATAATTCGCTTGCATCGTGCAACTGCTTTACGCTCAATCCAATCAAATATTTTCCGCTTCGTTTGATTCGTGGGATAACCGTCCTGTGACATCGGGTCTCTAAAATCTGCCACCCAAGGTATGCCACTTATTTTATGGAGCAGGTAGCCAATGATATGTGCCGAGGCGATCGGGTAAGTCGACACAATAACTGACGGTTTTGTCTTGCAGATTTTGGCGTACCCACGAATCACTCCACCAACAATCCAACTCTGCCAGTTGTCTGGCTGTGACATAAACGAAAAATACTTGCCTTTTATACTAAAGCTTTTTGAACTGTTGCGGCCAAATGCTCGTATTACCTCGACATTGCCTGGCAACATCGACAATTGCTGCTCAGACCACGCATCATAACTTTTTAAGGAAGCGCTAAGCACAACAGTGTTCCAATCGTTTTCAGCGAGATATCTTGTAAAGGCGAGGCTTCTTAAAACGCCACTACTACCAAGAACTGGGGGATAATGGAAAGCGATATATAACACAGACTTCTTATTCATTATTATTAACTAATCCCTTTGTACTCTCTATCTGGTCTTGTCTAACAGGTGAGTGTCCTTAACATCAGCTATAAGCATGATTGTTGTCTATACTGAAATATAATCATAGTCTATAAAAAGGAATTTACGGTGAAACTTTTCAGTATTGCATTGGTTTATCTACTATTCATCGCTCCCCAAGCCCTTGCTAGAACTTACGACAATATCACTTGTGGCATCGCGCCACCCTCACCGCTAGTCAATGCTTATGGTCCGTACGATTACACGAATCCGGCACATGGTAGTAAGCTACCTATCGTTCTTGGTGCTCACTTTCCTCAATCAGTTCAGCGGTTATCGCCAAATAGAGACCACTCAGGAGATCTAGCCTACACCCTACGAGCTATCCCTAACTACCACCCGGCACTTTATGCCGTATCTCAATATGCAGAACAGAAAAGGTTAAATACGAAGAAAAGCTATACTGTTGATTGTTTTTTCAGACGCGCAATCTACTTTCAACCCAAAGACTCAACATCACAGATGCTTTTTGCGATGCACTTACAATCAACCAAACGCCTAAAGTTAGCTCGTCAGTACTACGAGTCCGCGCTAAAGATTTCACCTCAAGCCGCAGAATTAAATTATAACTATGGTTTATTCATGCTTGAGCAAGGGCATATTAAAGAAGCACGTAAAGCGGCAAAGATTGCACTAAAAATGGGTTACCCCTTAAACGGCTTACAGCGGAAGTTAACGGCTGTTACTACATCTAAAGAAAAGTAACTAATTAAAGCGTTATTCATAGTGTAATTTAAATAAATTAGCTATAGGTGCTGTGAATTCGTTAGAATTGCTAAGATTTCTCATGAATTCGGCGAATAATGGCAGATAATTTTTTTAAACTAGACCAGACAATAAACTTTGCTAGCTATGGTAGAACCGCGCATGCCAATAAAATATTGGCGCAACTCTCTGTAAGCAATAGCCAAGTTGGTCATTTATTGCCGTTACTATTGCATTACAACGATCCTGTCTTACCTGGTTACATTGCCGGACTCACCATCCAAGGAATAAGCAATTACTCTGCCGCCCCAATCGCCTTAACGCTGGCAAAGCAGTTTTTCAATTTTGCGCCACCACCTTCGCAATTACGACCAAACCATTCACCTCATATTGATGGTTTATACACTATTGGCAGTTTAGGTAGCCTCGGTCAAAGTGCAAACTCTGACTGGGATGTATGGGTTTGTCTCACAGAAGAAAAGATAGAGCAGCCAGATACCAGTTTCACTAAAAAGTGCCGTGCAATTGAAAAATGGGCAGCGCAATTAGGGGTTGAGTTACATTTATTTTTAGTCAATGAAAACCAGTTTCGCCAGGGCGTAAAGTCAAGCATCAATAAGGAGTCAAGTGGCAGTGCCCAACATTGGCTATTGCTTGATGAATTTTACCGTTCATCTATCACTCTAGCAGGCAAACCAATTCAGTGGCATCAGTCCTCCATTAACCCCACCGTAGCATCATTGGACTTGGGGGAACCTCCGGGAGTTCCGGCGCAAGAGTATTTCGGTGCGATGATGTGGCAACTATATAAAGGCATAGATTCTCCCGAGAAATCACTCCTAAAAGCTCTATTACTTGAATCTTATTTCAGTGACTTTCCCAATACGATTTTATTGTCGCAAGAGTGGAAGGAACAATTAAACGGTGAACATTTTGTTGATCATTACACGCTTTTATTGAATCGCATTACCACGTATTTATTAAAGCTTGGCGATGATGTCCGTCTAAACCTCGCTCGTGAGTGTTTTTATCTAAAGTGTGCGCCGGGGTTAAGCTATCTGGCGCCCAATACAACATTGTCTTACCAGCAAAACCAATTGAAAAAACTGACCGAGCATTGGCAATTTAGCGCAGAAAAAATAGCCCATCTAGACCGCCAAAGTCGATGGCGCCCAATCGATAGGCAGCAACATCATCAAGCGCTTGTTTTAGCATTACTAAAAAGCTATCAGCTGATGAAAGAAATGGCACAACATCATCAAGTTGATGAAGCGTTATATCCACAGGAATTGGCTGTACTTTCACGCAAGCTCTATTCCGCCTATCAAGATTCCGCGACTAAGATTAATCGCTTGGCAAGCCAGCACAACAGTAAACAAACCAATAAATACTTTTATCTACGCAGGGGCATCGATGAGCACGGCAAACGGGTATGGCTGCTACTAAATCAGGCGCCTGTATTTAACAAAGACTGTACCATTTATCGTGATAGCGAAATTATCAAGCTATTAGGTTGGGTTTGTATCAACCAGCTGATCTCAAGTGATACACAAGTTCGTCTTCCTGCTGACATTGACGCAAAAAAAATTAATCAAGCAATGGCGTTGGTAAACCGATGCTTCTCAAAACAGCGCCCGGCGACAAAGAGTTCGTTAATACAAGCAAACCAAATCGAGCAAGTTCTTGTTCTGATTAACATGCAAGGTGATGCCACAATAGAGTTTAATGGCCAAACACAAATCATGGATTGGTATGTTAGTAATATTTTCTCTATTGGCCGTGAAAAACACAGCTTGGTATCGAGTATTGAACTTATTTATCGAAACTCTTGGGACGAGCACCATGCTGTATCATTTAGTGGGGATACCGCTATTCTTGCGATGTTGTGTCACCTATTTACATTGATAAAACCCTCAGATAAAGCGCCGCAGTTCGACATTATTAGTTTGAGCGAAAAGCATCAATCCCTATTACGCGATAACGTGCTTTTCACCATTAATGAATGCTTATCTATTATTAAAAAATCCAGTAAACATGGCATTCAAGTGAAATCAATGATTGTAGCGGGGAAGCTATACGGTTTGTTTTTCCAACAAGAACAAGTTGAATATAAAGAAATTAGTAGCGCGCTTGAGCTTTATCAAAAGCTAAGTACCAGTGCACTGACTCAGCTTCCTAATAGCCAACCCACCACCAGTAAAATTAAGCGAATAATCTATGAGCACGGTAGTATTGGCTATGTACAGTTCTTTCTTGAGCGTAAAAAACAGGGCATCAAAGTCTATATTCTGGACGAACACAATAACCTATCGAGCTATTGGCAAAACGAATTAGATGAACAGCAGTTAGTCAAAGAGATTTATCGTTTTTATACGTTTACCAAAGAACAGCAAAACGTTAATTTAGAACGCCTGAACATTAGCTTTAACTTGCCGCAGTTTAATAAAATACGTTTGCAAAGTGGCGTGATTCTCATCGAGCCACTAGATCAACAAGCTGATGAATTATTTTAGGCGTTGAACTAACCACTGGCCAAGGTTATGTAGCTGCTCTTCACATACCCAGTGTTCCATCGGGTATTGTGACCACTTCACCTCAAACCCTGCTTTAGCGAGCTTTGATGCTGCCTCTTTGCCTGCCGCAAAAGGCACCGTCATATCATGTTGGCCATGTGAGCTAAAGATAGGCGTTGTCGCGTTAACACCACCGGCACCTACCTTAGGAAGGTCCTGGCTGGCTAAATAACAAGATAAGCCAACAATACCAGCCAGTTTATGTGAACTTCGCAAAGCGCTGTATAACGACAGAACACCGCCCTGTGAAAAACCTGCCAGCACTATAGAGCTAGCCGCGATACCATTATCAATTTGCTGTTCAATTAGCTCGTTGATTAACACCTCACTTTGTTGCAGCGTTGCAATATCGGCTCGCCCTTCAAGCTCCATCGTTTTTATGTCATACCACGAGCGCATAACAAAGCCGTTATTTATTGTTACTGCCAGCTGTGGTGCATGAGGAAAGATAAAACGAATTCGATGGTCTTGTGGTAGTCCTAACACAGGAACAATATCAGCAAAGCCAGCACCGGAATCACCCAGCCCATGTAACCAAATAACCGTAGCAGTCGCTGTGCCCGCTGGCTCTTTTAAAATATAATCTAACACGGCCTAAGCAATCCCCTTTAAATCAACCGCAACACCAGATTGGCGCTCTATCGATTTGGTTACTAAGTGTAATAATTCTTCGCCGGTACGATTATCAATCCACTGACCATCTATTAACTCAAAATGATGACCATCAAATTTTGTGGCAACCCATATTTGATGCAAGGGCTCCTGTCGGTTAATAATAATCTGACTTCTATCGCTAAAGGCTAACTTTAATACCCCAGCACTGGTTTCATAATCGAAGTCGACCATTGCATCATCAAGTGCCTCCTCAATTGCCATTAGGTGATCATCAACCACTTGGTGAAACTCACTATCATTCATATCAACCTCCAAAAATATTGCTTTTCCTAATCACCATGCGATTATAGGGCTAATTGAAGTAATAAGCACCGGATAAACGATGCACAAACTAACTATATTATTCGTTTTAAGCATTTTTTTAAGTGGATGTGGACAAAAAGGTCCTTTATATCACTCACAAGCTGCCCCCGAGAAAAACAAATCGGTGTCAGAGCAACCAATTCCCGAGTCTGAACTAACAAAAGATAAGCGCTAATGGATTTTTTTAATTTTAAGCAAAACCAACTGTTTGCTGAAGAGCTGGCTGTAAAAGAGCTAGCTCAGCAATATGAGACACCGTTATATATATACTCAAGAGCAACAATCGAGCGCCATTGGCATGCCTTTGACCAGGCAGCTGGGGCACAGCCTCATTTAATTTGTTATGCCGTTAAAGCCAGTTCGAATCTAGCAATTCTTAACACTTTAGCTAAGTTAGGTTCAGGCTTTGATATCGTATCAATGGGGGAGCTCGCTCGCGTGTTAGAGGCTGGCGGCGATCCGAAAAAGGTTGTTTTCTCCGGAGTAGGTAAATCAGATGAAGAAATTCGCTACGCTTTAAATGTTGGGATCTACTGTTTCAATGCCGAGTCGATACCTGAATTAGAGCGTATTAGTGACATTGCTGCTCAAATGTCTAAAGTCGCTCCGATATCAATCCGCGTTAACCCAGATGTTGATGCAGGTACTCACCCTTACATATCGACAGGTCTTAAAGAAAATAAATTTGGCATTAGTATGAAGGACGCGGTGGCAGCCTACCAATTTGCTGCTAGCTCTGACTCATTACAAATCAAAGGGATTGATTGCCACATAGGTTCACAGCTAACTGATTTACTGCCCTTTACCGACGCATTAAAGCGAGTACTAGGTCTCGTTGCACAGCTTGCTGAAATGGGAATAAAGATTAGTCATATTGACGTCGGTGGCGGCTTGGGCGTTACCTACCAGGACGAAACCCCACCGCAGCCAGCACAATACGCAGCCGCCTTAGCAAGTTGTTTAGCGGAGTATCCTGATCTCACGATAATATTTGAGCCTGGCAGAGCGATTATGGCCAATGCGGGCATTTTAGTATCAAAAGTAGAATACTTAAAAGAGACCGATGATAAGAATTTTGCGATTATTGATGCGGCGATGAATGACTTAATCAGGCCCGCGTTATATAGTGCATGGCAAGAGATTGTTGAAGTCGAAAAAACGCAGCAAGTCACTAAAAATTATGATGTTGTGGGACCAATTTGTGAAACAGGTGATTTCCTTGGCAAGTCACGTGACTTGGCACTTAATCCCGGGGACTATATTGCGATCCGCTCATCTGGCGCCTATGGTTTTACCATGGCCTCAAACTATAATTCTCGAGTAAAGGCAGCTGAAGTGATGGTTGATAAAGATAGAGCCATCGAAATTCGCCAACGCGAAACTTTATCTGATTTATGGCGAGGGGAAGCTCGTACACTAGATAATTAAAAAACAGGCTGTATCTACAGCATGCAGCCAGAGATTAATTAGTGTTATAACAATAAGATAATACATGCTATTAAATTTTTCTAAAATGCATGGCCTCGGGAATGACTTTGTCATGATTGACGCCGTGTCACAAAATGTGTTCCTCACTAAAGAGCAAATCATTAAGCTTGGGGATCGTCACACTGGTATCGGCTTTGATCAATTATTAATGGTTGAAGCGCCATATGACCCAGACCTAGATTTCCACTACCGTATTTTCAATGCAGATGGAACCGAGGTAGAGAATTGTGGCAATGGTGCTCGCTGCTTTGCACGATTTGTTCGCCTAAAAGGACTTAGTAACCGCTATCGTCTCGGGGTTAGTTGTAAAGGGGGCAAGTTACAATTAAAGCATGAGCGTAACGGCCTTATCACAGTATCAATGGGGGTTCCGCAACTGCAACCTGCAAAAATACCCTTTCAAGCCAATAAGCAAGAGTCTACCTATATACTACGAACCGAGGATCAGACCGTATTTTGTGGCGCCGTTTCAATGGGCAACCCCCATTGCGTCACCGTAGTCGATGATGTTGAGACTGCACCGGTCGAAACTTTAGGACCACAGCTATCTCATCATGAGCGTTTTCCTGAGCAGGCGAATGTTGGCTTTATGCAGGTGATATCTCGTAGCCACATAAAATTAAGAGTATTTGAACGGGGTGTCGGTGAGACACGTGCCTGTGGTACTGGTGCCTGTGCTGCCGTGGTGATCGGGCAAGAGCAAGGGTTACTTGATTCTACCGTTACCGTAGATTTGCCTGGCGGCAGTTTGAAAATCAACTGGCGCGGCGACCGTAGTACGCTAAAAATGACAGGACCGGCAACCCATGTATACGACGGACAGATAAGAATATGAACCAATTAGACGAGCTGTCTTCATTACTTGATGACTCAATTATCGCTGAATATCTTGAGCAAAACCCAGCCTTTTTCTCACGCCACCCTCAATTGTTGGCGACATTAAACTTACCCTCGCAGCAAGATGGCACCATCTCATTAGTTGAACGCCAAGCAGCGATTATGCGGCAAAAAATTTCAACGCTAGAAGATGAAATTACCTCGCTTATGGCAATGGCAGCTCAAAACCAACAGCTTTACCTGAAATTTTCTAAACTGTTTGATTTGCTCCTAGGCTGTGAAGATACCGCATCGATGGCAAAAACAATTGATGATTACCTTTGTTCAGCCCTAACACTAGATGACAGTCAGCTCATCATATTTGAACAAGACGCGCCTAGACAGCATTACGAAAACCTTATCATCCAGCGCTGTGGCCGGAGCAATCATTATTTAGGCCGGATAAACCAGCAAGAACAACAGCTATTGTTTGGTCAGCAAGTGGATGGTTCAATCGCCTTAATCGGTCTTGGCAAGCATGGCGAACTTGGGTTGCTGGCTATTTCTAGCCGTGATCCAAACCATTTCCACCCAGAAATGGACAACTTGATGTTAATGCAATTGTGCCGCCTTATTTCTAGCTTAATTAGCCGCCTACAATAGTATGGATTCGCTGCGTCAACAATATATCGATTATTTGGCGACCCAGCGCCTCCTCTCTAGCCACACCATCGCAACCTATCAACGTACACTGCTGCCACTACAACAACACCTGATAGACCAAGGCATTAAGAGCTGGCAACAATTGACTGGCAAACTAATTCGGCAATGGATCGCCTCAATTCGCCAGCAAGGACTCTCTGCAACGAGTATTGCAACGAAGCTATCCTCCCTACGCAGCTTTTGTAAGTACCTAATTGAAATTGAATACCTCACTCAGGATCCTTGCGTTGGCATTAAAGCACCTAAACAAGGTAAGCCATTGCCGAAAAACGTTAATGTTGATCAAGTGAACCAATTGCTCAACATTAATGATGATGACCCCTTGGCCATTCGCGACCGCGCCATTATGGAAGTATTTTATTCAAGCGGCCTGCGTTTAGCGGAACTCGCCAGTCTAAATCTTAATGACATTGATAAGCACCAACAGCTGATTAAGGTAACGGGTAAAGGCGATAAGCAACGCTTAGTTCCTATTACAAAGACAGCTTTAGCACAATTAAATCAGTGGTATAAGTTAAGAAGCATGATTGCGCCGATTGGTGAGGATGCCATTTTTGTTAGTCAGCAAGGCAGACGATTGTCGCACCGCAGTATTCAAGTTCGGATGAAAAAATGGGCTCAACAGCAACAACTATCAACAACCATTCATCCACATAAACTGCGTCATTCGTTTGCAACACATATGCTAGAAGAAAGCAGTGATTTAAGGGCAGTACAAGAGATGTTAGGTCATGCTGATTTATCCACAACTCAAGTCTATACCCAGCTTGATTTTCAGCACCTTGCCAAGGTTTATGACCAAGCACACCCCCGTGCTAAAATGATAAAAGAACAAAAAAAATGACTATTCGCTGCTATAAGACTTACCGACAACCACAAGCAATTGGTTTTGATTTAGACGATACCCTCTATGATAATAAGCCCGTTCTTGAGCAAGCTGAAAGCAAGCTACTGTGCTTCTTGCATGAAAATTTCCCTAAAAGTACACAATACGGTTTTAAAGATTGGCTAGATTTAAGAAATCGAGTTATTTCTCTCAAGCCTGGCCTGATCAACGATACTTCAGCGTCACGATTAGCCGCCTTAAGACTGGGATTGCAAACCCTGGGTTATGACCAAGAGATTGCACAAGATGGCGCATTGGCAGCATTTAATGAATTTATATATTGGCGAAATAATGTAAAAATTAGTGATGATATCCACCAATTACTCAGAGAATTAAAGCAATACTTCACGCTGTTTGTTATCAGCAACGGCAATGCAAATATTACCAGTCTTGGTATTGAAACGTATTTCGAGTTTGCACTTCATCCAAGTGAAAAAGTGGCAATGAAACCTGATAACTCACTATTTGAACTAGCCGAGCAGCGGTTGCAACTCCCCTCTCACCGCATAAGCTACGTCGGCGACCACCCGGTGTCTGATGTTGTAGGTGCAAATAATGCTGGCTGGCAAAGCATATGGCTTAATGAAAAGCAGAGTCATTTAAACCATTATAAAAAGCCACTACAACTCCCCGCCATAGAGCTAACATCCATTGAACAACTAAGGGTCTTAATTCCACAGTAATACCAGATCCATAAAATTACTACTCACTTGGGATAAAAGTGACAATATTGAGGTCTTAGGATTATTGACTATACTCAGAGTGATATTAGCTATGCTTTCTCTAGTAATTGATATCCTAAGGACTTAATTATGCGTAATCTTGATGCCCCACAACAATCGATGTCACAAGATGTACCGGCAGAGCAAAATTCAGAGCAAATTGAGCAACGGCGACGAGAGGTTCATCAGCGCCTGGAAGAACTTAATGAAGAGCGCCGGTTAAGGCGCTTGATAAGTGATGAGTGGGAAGATTAATCAGCCTCTTTCGACAGACTATCCTGGACACATTTCAATAGTTCACCAGCTGGCATGGGCTTGGCAATATGGTATCCCTGCCCCCACTGGCACCCCATTTTTTCAAGTAATTCTAGTTGTTCTGCTGACTCTATACCCTCAGCGACAACATCAATACCAAGCTTTTGCGCCATCACAATCATCGTTTCGCATAAAATAGAATCATCACTATCTGATGTCATGTTTTGGATAAACTGTTTATCAATTTTTAGCAAATCGATATGATATTTTCTCAAATAAGCGAGTGAAGAGTAGCCTGTTCCAAAGTCATCTATCGCAACATCTATGCCACACTCCCTAAATAAAGAAAGCTTGTCAATAACCTGAGACTCGGCCCCCATAAAGATGTTTTCAGTAACCTCTAAAAGAATCGATGATTGTTCGGTATCTCTGCCAACGAGTAAATCGATCCATCGCTCATTTTTTTTATGATTATCCAGATACTGCACCGGCGAAGTATTGACGCTAATTTGAAATGAATTTCCTAACAATTCGCTCATATACTTTGATTGAGCTAATGCTTGCTCAATCACCCACTCCCCAATTGGAATAATAAGGCCAGATTCTTCCGCTACTGGAATAAAATCCAATGGCGCAATTAACCCTCTTTCTGGATGCTGCCAACGCAATAGTGCTTCGGCTTTAACAATACCTTTGCTTTGCAGATTAATAATAGGCTGATACAGCAGATATAGCTCTTCGTTTTCAATCGCTTTACGCAAGTCACTGACTAGACTGTTCCGTTCATTCACTGCATCGCGCATACTATAGTTAAAATGTTGGTAGCAATCTCGCCCATTCTTTTTAGCGCGATACATCGCCTGATCGGCATTATTTAACAAGGTATCATAATTATTTCCATCCACTGGATAATTAGTAATACCAATACTTGCCGAAACATAAATGCACTCACCATCAATCACAAACGGCTTGTTCAGTTCCATCATAATCTTTTGCGCAATGCCATCTATGCTATCGCTCTGCTTAATGTTTTTTAACAGTACGACAAATTCATCACCGCCAAGCCTCGCGACATTGTCGCTACTACGCACACAATTGGTTAAACGCTTTGCACAGTCGATCAGCAGACGATCCCCTACTTTATGCCCAAAGGTATCGTTGACCTCCTTAAAGCGGTCAAGATCTAAGAAGAGTAGTGAAAAGACTTCGTTATCTCGTTGGCTTCTCTTAATTGACTCCTTAACTAATTCACCAAAGAGTTGTCTGTTTACTAAGCCAGTTAAGTAATCATAATTTGCTTGCTGCCAAATAAGCTTTTCAGCATTATCGTGCTCAATCGCAATACTGGCTAAATGAGCTGATTGTTCAATTATCTGTATCGACAATTCACTAGGGATAGTTGGCCTATCATGATAGATCGCAAAGGTTCCTAGCACTTTTCCTTTACCGTTGATTATTGGCTCAGACCAACAAGATCTTAAGCCTGCTTTTTCAGCTAAGCCTTTATAACTATCCCAATATGGATGCGTTTGAATGTCTTCAACAATGACTCTTTTTGCACAATAGGCAGCAGTACCACAAGAGCCAACGCCATCACCTATCACCACGGTTTCTATTGCTTCATTGTAGAAATCAGGCAAGGAAGGGGCGACACCATCAGTGAATCGTTGGACTTTTTCGTCGAGTAATAAGATGCTGCATTTCATCTTTTCAAATTGATGCTCAACGCCGTCTATAATCGATAACAGTACAGTCTTTAATGACTCACTCTTTGCGACCAACTCCAACGTGTTATTACGCATTAAGCTCAAACGCTCGCTATCTTTTAATGCATGTGTCGCTACGTTTAACTGCTGCTCATATTCAAGTAACTTTTGAGTCACTTTCAATTCACTCGAACGTTGAAATTTAGACTCAACGATAGTAGCCAATTGCGCCAATATTTGTCGCTCTCTTAAGTCCATCGTGCGTGGTTTGTGGTCTATTATACAAAGGCTAGCGACATTATATCCATTAGGACTCTTGAGTGGGATAGCGGCATAAAAAACAACTGGCAAGTCATCTTTTAATCGCGGCAAATCCACAATGGAAGTATCTAAACGGAGATCTTCAACAACCTGCAATTCATCAGATAGAATTGTGTGGCTGCAAAGAGATTCGCTGCGAGATGATTCCCATTGTCGCATGATGGAGGATGACTTAATCCATTGACGACTTTTATCGATAAACACAATGGCGGCAAAAGGAACGTTAAAGATATTTGCAGCTAGTTGAGTTATGGAGTCAAAACGCTCTTCCATTGGAGTGTCCAGCAGCTCCAATTCATACAGGGCCGCCAGTCGATTCGTTTCGTTTTGTCGAGGAGATTCTATAGGCACAATTACTCTCAATGGTCATATTTAGATAAGTATAGGCCACAGCTCGCTATCTCACAGGGCCTAATTAACGGTTACTCAACAGCGGCTAATATCAAAGCTTACAACCTCACTTATATGCGAACTACCTGTTGCCAGCATAAGTAAGCGATCGACTCCTAGCGCAACACCAGAACAGTTTGGCAAGCCAGCCTCTAAGGCATCGATTAAGTACCTATCAATTGGCTGCTGAGCTAAACCAGCCTCTATTCGTTGTTGATTATCACGCTCAAAGCGCAGAAGTTGCTCTTTTGCGTCACTAAGCTCATGAAAACCATTAGCCAGTTCGACCCCTTTATAATAAAACTCGAAACGACTGGCGATGCGTGGGTCATTCTCATCGATGCGTGCTAAAGCCGCTTGTGAAGCAGGGAAGTTTATAATAGCAACAGGGCGATCTAGTCCGATCAAAGGCTCAATTATAAAGCAAAAAATCAATTGCAATAACGTATCTTTACATTGTTCCGTTGCGACGAAATCACCGAGATTTTTCGTAAGAGCATATTGGCGAATAACATCGAGTTGATCAACCAATGGGTCAAGCCCTGTGTGGCTAATAAACACCTCTTGGTAAGTCATTATCTCACTAGGCAATGTGTTTAACGCCAATTGTAAGAGTTCATCAACTTCCTTAACCAAATCTAGTTGCTTATAGTCAGGCTGGTACCACTCCAACATCGTAAATTCAGGGTTATGGAATCGCCCAGATTCTTCATTTCTGAAGGACTTACAAATCTGATATATCGCTCCACTGCCAGCACACAACAGCCGCTTCATATGAAACTCAGGGGAAGTTTGTAGATAGAGTTTTTGGCCATGTGCCGATCCTGGGCCAACGAATGTTGTTGCAAAGGTATGTAAGTGGACATCTGTTACCGTTGCTTGAGACATTGCGGGCGTATCTACCTCCATCACATCCTTCGCATCAAAGAACTGACGAATAGTTTTTAGTAACATCGCACGACGCTTTATATTGTCAATCGACGCGCTAGGTTGCCAACTCATGCATGCTCCCCTAAAAGAAAAAATCCGCTATCTGAGGTAGCGGATTAAACTTATTTTTTACAATCACTTAAATTCGATTAAATGAAGTTAGTTATTTACTTAGCAACACGTGAGACATACTCACCTGTTCGAGTATCAACTTTAATCACTTCGCCAATTTGAATAAATAAAGGTACACGAACCACAGCACCAGTACTTAATGTTGCAGGCTTACCACCGGTTCCCGCTGTATCACCTTTAAGGCCAGGATCTGTCTCTGTTACTTCTAACTCAACGAAATTTGGTGGAGTAACAATAATAGGATTACCGTTAAATAAAGTAATGATGCACTCATCCTGCTCTACTAACCACTTAACCGCATCGCCTACTGCTTTTTGTTCGGCTGCGATTTGTTCGAAAGTTTCATTATTCATGAAGTGCCAGAATTCACCGTCATTGTATAGATAAGCTAAATCACATTCCATCACATCAGCAACATCAAACGTTTCACCTGATTTGATTGTTTTTTCTAACACTTTTCCTGAAATCAGTTTACGAATTTTTACGCGGTTAAATGCTTGGCCTTTACCAGGCTTAACCGTTTCATTTTCAATAATTGTACTTGGCTCACCGTCAAACATAAGCTTAAGACCGTTTTTAAATTCATTCGTGCTAACTGTAGCCATGATTTCCTCGTTATTTTCAGAGCGTAGAGCTCTTTATAAATTTATTTAGTAAATTATTAACAATATTACGACGCCAGACCTTACAGCAAGATCCAATAATTGCTATAGTCTCGTCAATTAATAAATTGATCAGCCGATTCTACCTTAATATTCGCCAATCTAAAAACAAATGCCTCAGATAGCCACAGAAAATTTGATACTAGCTAATAAAACTTGGCAGCAAGAGCTTGGTCAATGCGTAACAGACCCGAAAAAGCTACTAGAAATGTTGGGCATTTGCCCTGAGCTATACGGTAGATCATTTTCAGCGCGCAAACTTTTTCCATTACGCGTTCCAATGCCGTTCATCAATCGCATGGAGCGCGGCAATATAAACGATCCATTACTGTTGCAAGTAATGACATCGAGTCAAGAGTTTATAGAAAAGCCGGGATTTATTGATGATCCCCTTGATGAACATACGGCTAAATTGCCGGGTTTACTCCATAAATATGATAATCGCGTACTGTTGATGGTTCGAACCGCATGCGCAATAAATTGTCGATACTGCTTTCGTCGCCAATTCCCATATCAAAATAACAGCATAGGCAAATCAGAGTTAGCAGAGGCAGTAGAGTACGTAAAACACGATAGTGCGATTAGCGAGGTTATTTTATCCGGCGGTGACCCACTGATGGCCAAAGATAACCACCTATCACAATTAGTAAAACAATTTGAACCCATAGCACATGTTACTCGCCTACGTATTCATACGCGATTACCGGTGGTTATTCCCGCTCGCGTGACCCAAGCATTACTAAACGTATTGATCAATTCACGCTTAAATGTAGTAATCGTCTTACACATAAACCACGCTAATGAAATTGATAGTGATGTAGCACAGATGTGTACTAAGCTAAAGAATGCTGGCGTAACCCTTCTGAACCAGGCCGTATTGCTCAAAGGTATAAATGACAATACCGCGGCTCAAGTTGCACTAAGTGAAAAACTATTTAGCATCGGAGTGTTGCCATACTACCTGCACTTACTAGATAAGGTACGGGGCGCAACGCACTTTGATATGCCACAAGCAGATGCGGTTGCACTAATGCATCAACTCTATCGAAAACTACCAGGATTCTTGGTGCCAAGGCTTGTTCGTGAAATTGGTGGCGAAGCGCACAAAACTCCTATCGACCTAGGGTTAGCCCCTGATCTATAATAGCGCTAAACATATACACGCTTGAATATGAGCTTAAATATAACTTGAGATTAATATGCCACACAGTCAGCTTTTCGCAGCATTAACGGAAAACATCCGTCTTATCTACCGCCAATCAATTGATGCAGACAAAAACATCGATGATTTACGTCAGCAAGATATGGCAAAATTCAGTGCGATATTTAATGAGCAGCAAGGATTTGCTACGAAGGCCAATCGGTTTACGCCGTACGCTGAAGAGCTCGGCAAGGATCTTGTTGCATTACAGCAGGCAGAGGAATCACAGGTAAATACCATGGTGCAGCCACTAGTTGCTAAAATTGAAATTCAACTGCAGCTACTCCAGGTGTTTAAAAGCAATCTAAAAAGCAAGGCTAAATAATACTACGCTGCGATTTGAGCGCCTGCATTTAAGGAAAATGCTTTCATTATTTGAGCTTGGCGCTCAACTAAATTGCTGCTGATAAAACAAAGACGACTGCCACTAGTATGCTGTTCAATAATACCTGGCACTTGCTGAGCCATAATTTCATCATCATCACTAAGTGCATAAAGTTCAACCTCTTCACCAGGTAGTGAGCAAAGAGCTTCATAAGCACCGGTACCAACAGGTGTTAGGTTAATATCATTATCAATGATTTCCCCGCCCGCCAATGCACAGTAGATCTCCTGCCCTGCGAATTCACTCTTAAGAACCATATATTGAACATGATCTTTGTGCTCAAGCCCTAAGCTATTGAGTACAAATTGGTTAGTAGCAGGCGACGCAGTTACATTAGTTGCGATTTCACTTTTAAACATATTGGTATTCCTTTGTGTAAGCGTCAGAAAACAGTTACAACACACTGACAAATTATCTTACCCTAAATAATGCAACTCATATGCCAACAATATAACCACATGAAAATACACAATAAAATTAAAAACAAATAAAAAACGGCAATCATTTAAAGTGATTACCGTTCTTTGATAACAATTATTGCCGCTTGCAGGAGAAAAATCTGCCGCTTCCCTACATAAGTTCTTTATTGAACCAGCGTTTAAGCATGACCTTTTCATGCCTTAAGGCTTTACCTGACATTGCTGCCGAGCTACTAATATCAAATGCAAGGTCCCGTAGCCGTTTGCGAGTCTTCTTGACCACCGCGCCTTGTTCATCCGTAATGACATATTCCAAATCCATCATTGGCGGATACAAGCTTGTAACCAACCGAACATCGGTTCCCTGTATAAGCATTGGACGCACATCACCAGCCAAATCGATATCATAAACAGTGACTTTGATATTTTGATTAGCCTTTAAATACTTTGGCAGCTCCTCATGAAAGTACTTTTCAAAGTCATCTAATACTCTGGCTAAATATTTAGATTTGATACCATTAGATGCATCGACATCACGAAAGTTTTCGGGGTTATTCCAAACAACAGTGACAGCAGGGTTAATATCCTCTGTTTTTAATTCCGCATTAACATTGAAGGCCAACATAGCCACAATAAAGATTAAATATTTCTTATAAAACATAATATACCTGCTTAATTTCTTCTTACTGATACTAAGACAGACCATTTCAAAATTAATTCAACTCTAAATAACTCTTTACCCTAAACCTTATCAAACGCCATGCCATTGCAGCTTTGCTCGCTACCGACAAAGAAAAAGCCCCGCACAACAAGTGCAAAATCCCTCTTGAGCTCAATCCCTTAACCCAATGGACTAAGGACACTGACCGAAGGGTGAGCGAGAGCCGAAAGGAAACCATGTACCTTTGATACAAGGAAGTTCCTGTAGCTGTACGTTGCGAATAACCCCCTGCGCAGCAGCGGGTGTCATCGGGATTAGGTCATCGCGTTAGCACTTTAGTTGACAGCCCCCGCGCAGCGACGGGTGTCATCGGGATTAGGTCATCGCGTTAGCGTTCAGGATAACGGTCTCGAAGATACACTGGTATCAAGGGGGCGATAACATTTAAGCTCGCGCAGAAAACGAAAAAGGCCTCGCAACTTAATGCGAGGCCTTTATTCTGAATGGGTGTTTAGCAATGTCCTACTCTCACATGGGGAAACCCCACACTACCATCGGCGCTATGTCGTTTCACTACTGAGTTCGGAATGGGATCAGGTGGGACCAACATGCTATGGTTACTAAACAAAACTGGTGCTCAGGTGATTGTTCGTCTGATTTTTTGATACTTAATCAAAAAATACAAACTCACCTCAACTTGGAAAGCTGTTTCAATATTCTTAACACAACAAACGTTCTTTGTTGGATATTTTTGAGGTGAAAACATAAAACACATTAGGTGTTGTATGGTTAAGCCTCACGGGTCATTAGTACAAGTTAGCTCAACGCCTCACAACGCTTA
>CAKZQF010000048.1 GCA_937139475.1 uncultured Gammaproteobacteria bacterium
CGGGTGTCGATCAACTCGATCACGCAGTGAAGACCGCGGAGTGACGGCTATAATACTTCTATTTGGAATATTTGCCAAAAAACCAAAAATACGCTGGAGGCCGCGCCACACCTTGGCTGGAAGGGGTCTGTGGTATTTTTTGCGGCTAAGTACCTAGAACCCCTTCTGGAAGAATTTCAATTCTACAAGGTCGGGCGCACGACTTCAATAATCAAATAACCTTGTTCTTTTTCGCCAACTTGTATAATCCATCCTTGGCCTTGCCATCGCCCAGCTTTTGCAGCCAGGCCACGATACTGTCCCACTCTTCCGCACTATCACCCTTACTGGTGCTGATCTTAAGCACCTGTTTTCGTTGAGCAGATGCCTCGTATTTCTGGTGTTTACTTGATTCAGTCATTTTGATTCTACAAATGTCAGTTGCTATTCTATCGCTAAATAGTTGCAACACATTTTATACTTTAACCTCCTAAATCTCGACAAATTCATATCTTCATCTTTCGATCAAACTTGGTCATTGCTAACAAAACAGAGTATTGAATCCAGTACCTGCCTGCTAGGTACCCACGTACCTCGCTTAAGGTGAATCGCAATGTCCATGCCCTCCAATTCTTGCAAAAGCTCCTCTTCATCATTTACCAGGTAATTTTTAGCATTCACAAAGATGGCTGCACACAAATCAAAGTCCTCTGAATTGCAGTCACCGTCCAACTCATGCTGAACATCACCAATTACACACAATAAATCGTCCTGGTCTAGGGTACCGTCATTATGGGCATCAAATTCACGAAGTATTTTCATTACTTCGCTAGTTAACAGCCTTGGTTGAGCAAAGAGCTTTCCGTTTCTGTTTTCAGTGATAATCGCTAGTGCCATTGGGCTTCCCCTAGATTTCCGTAGTTTCTATAAACATTATAGGCGGTCGTGCGCACGACTGCAAGCAACATATACTGACAGGAAGCAAGCTCTTGCTTTATAGTGAGGGGAGTTACGATGCACACAGCAACGCTACTAAGATCGCTTATGACTTTGGATGAGATTGCACTATCTGTAAGAAAGTTTCTGATAGATCACAAGGGGGAGATAGATCTTCCTTCCCTTTGGGATTTTCCAAACAATTGCTGCGAAACAGCATCCTTTCTATTGTCCGAATGTATATTGCTACTCTATCCAGATACAGATGTTTTTATAGTTAAATCCTACTTGCACCCTGGGATACATATCTGGGTTGAAGTAGATAAGTTAATCTATGATATTACGCTAGATCAGTATGCTGAATTTGACGGAATAGTGATCGGTGTTGAAAGTAGTGTGGAACATATACAGTACAAAGATATTGAAAAAATTTTATATCTAAGCGAAAGATTGCAAAATGCTTGGTTTCCATCGAAAGATGAGGCATTCCAAGATGCTGCAAAAAAGATCTTAAACGGGTAGCCAGTGCAATAACGTTGTCACCATAGGTTCTGTAGCTGGCAAGCGGTTTTCACAACCGGGTTCTCGTTTCCCTGCAGCGCCTCGATGCGCTTGGTTCTGAGACATTCAAAGGGCGCGACTGGGTATTGTCGGTCCCACGCGGCCATAAGTTGTTGCTGCTGACGACTCATGCGGTAGCGAGGGTAGGTGGCTTCCATGTACAGGTAGGTGCGGGCAATGGCCCCTCGGGATTGCGCGGGAGGTTCCGCTTTCTGATCTTCAATTTTCATCTCACAACTGCCAAAGTCGCTGCTCGCCTCTGGAAGAGGCCTGAAATTGTAGTTACTGCGTAAGGCGTTCACGGCACCGATCGCCGCTACCAGATTGTACATATCCGACTGCATATACCGATATTCCAGGTTGACCTTTTCCGCACAACGTCGTCCCTTGAATGCCTTTCCTTTGCTGTCCACGCACGAGGGATGGCCTTCGCGCCATTCCACGAAGGTGCGACCGAAGTTTTCAGCAGGAACAATGTGCTCCCACTCCACTTTCTTGGCCCGCTTCTGATGCTTTTGGGTGGTAAACCCCACCGGAAGGGTAATGTTCTTCTGTTGATCAAACACGGCCCCACAATAGAAGGTGATACGATGATCGTGGTACACCTGGTGCTGGAGTACTTTCTTGGCTTTGTTGAATGAGTCGTTAGCCTGGTTGCCAAATTCACCAGCGAGTACGCAAGTCAGTCCAGCCCACAGGACTAACACAAAGACGGCGACAGTTCTTACGGTTTGTTTGCTTACATCCACTCTTATTCATCTCTTTAAGGCCAAATGTAGGTTGTTTTTGACTTAATCCTTGTCAAACCCTGTGCCATGATACTGATCTCACCACTTTTGATACAAGGACCGCTGGTTATGGATTTGTTTCACGGGACTCGCACGCCATTCGAGCACTTTTTACCTCAGTATTATCGAACCGGAGAAGGCGTCGGCAATTTCACCGGTTGGTATTTCTGCGATACCCTACGTGGTGCATTGGTGCACTGTGAGAGCTATCTGAGATGCAATGTAAGGGCAGGAGAAGGTTATATTCTGCATTGCAGAATCGACGATCAGTGGATCAAGCATAATGTGGATGCAGAGTACGCTGACCCCATCTACGGTAGTCCAATCTACGGCGTTCCTTTGTCCGCGAGCGCCGAGATAGTGGTACTGGATAGGATGCCTGCAAGGCAGGTGTTTGAAAGCCTGTACGGTCTCATCGAGTCATGAGGGTCTCACTCCACTACATCGTCGAACAGAAACTGCAACAGGGCCGTGCGTTTGATGCCATAGGTGATCAGCAACCCGATGCCCGCCACCACATACACGCCTTCCAGCAGGCGCATACCCTTATCCTGGATATCAATGGTGTTGAACAGGCCCAGAGTGGTGCCGAGTATGGCACCCGCCAGTCCCGATCCTATGGCAAGCACACCCAGCCCGATGACGCCGACATCCAGCAACCAGGTTTTTTCCTGCCGTTGTGCCAGTGCATTAGACTGTAGTAATACCACCGCCAGACTGCCCATGGTGGCCACCCAGCCGATCAATCGACCCAGGGTATGATTTTCGGTATAGCCATGCAGCCCAACGAAATTTGGATCCACAATGTGCAGTAAACCGGCAATAAACACCAGACAGGCAACAACGAAGAAAAAGGGATGAAAATCGGGTGCTGACATATTGGCACTAACCTTTGATTCCAGCAGAGCTACGTATCTTAGCGAGGATCTCTTGAATTGGCTCTAGATCACTATCAATGTCTTCGTGTAGTGACTCGCGCTTGTCGCGCTTTAGAAAGGGCGTTGGGTAGACGGTTTTAATGATCCACTGTGCAGGGTTTTCTTCCATTCTTTTAAGAAAGAAATAGCCATAGGGGGTTCTGAGCCTTTGATGTTCGCTTTGGATAGGCGAATGTTGTTCCTGGAAGTTCACCATGATAGCGGTGCTAATAAAGGCCTCCATACAGATGGGTATGACTTGGTCGTCGAATTGATCCAGATCGACATACTTCATACACCTTTCCAAATACCGCTCGATTGCATGGTTTGAAACGAAGCCAATCGACTGCGTTTTCACAACATACTTTTTGTAGTATACCTTGTGAAAACCCATCTCCCAATCGTGAGTACCATGTGGCAGAAAGTAACATATGGCGCTCTGCCTGGGTGATTTGTCTTTCCTGTAGCAGAAGGTCTGTAATGCAGACTTCATTTCATTCGGCAGCACCGTCTCCCATTTCTTCCTGGATGTTTTTATTAGTGAGTACTTATCCAGTACCTTAGCCAGCCGTGATTTGGCTTCATCGCCAGATCTGCGCATACGTTTCTGCAGGCCTTTCGATAAACTGTCTGATATTCCACTTCCCATACCGTCACTCGATCTCAAGTCGTGTTGGTGCGTTACAGCTCTACCCTGCAAAACGGCGTGTTCATCGGTCTAATTGACTTATTTTTTGCGTACACCATTTTGCTGCGCTATACGCATTACGGTCTGGGGACGCCAATTACTCTCACAAATAAAACGGCTCTCTAATAGATCAGCTTGCTCAGCTGAGAGGTCCGTCAGATGGTGTTTTGGCTTTTCGTCCCAGTCAGTTGCCAACCAAAATTGTCCATCTACTTCAACCAGCGCAGCCTTATGGAGATACGATCCCACGCGGGTGAGGTTTATCGTTCCATCATCCTCAATCCTATCCGCCGAAATAAAACCGTAGGGTTTAGTATGGTTAACGTAGAACACCCAGTTTCCCAGGAATAGGTGATCTTCCTTCTTAACCCCATCACGCGCGTTTAACTCAACGTATCGATCCTTGGGTTCCAAGCCACATAAGAAGTATTCACGCAACCCCTCTTCCAGCTCGCCGGAATCCAACAGCGTAGCGGCTACGTATACAAATTCGTCGCTTGGATAAACTGCGCTAATGCCACTCATACTAAGGCCTGACTCCTCCATGTATCGCTCACCCGTCTCCCAATACACCTTACTGCTGTTCTCTGTGTAGTTGGTGATACTCCAATATATATCAGCGTCGACGGTGTAGGTTTTCCGCTCTTCTTGACTGAGAAGTTGGCCGTATAGGTATAGGGCTGTTGGAATTCCTTTTGTATAGTGGCGAATTTGGTAGTTGCAATTGTTCCGAGTTTCCTTATAAACCATATACGGAGACTCCACACGCTCCATATTCTGATCAGCATAGTGCTTAAAATGCTGCCAGCTTTCAAAGCCGAAGTACTTGGCCAATAATTCCTGAGCCTGATGCCTCTTTACCGGCTCTTGGACGCAGCGCTTCAGCAGATTTAAAAGAATGGTACACAAATTGTTGGGCGTATTATGCAGTGGATCCCGTTCTGCCCACTTGGGATTGTCGTCCTCGATTGGACTTGGTTGAGAATAACCCTGTAGCTTCGACAGACCTTTAAATAATTTCTCCCCCGATTCCCAAAAACCTATCCCTTTCAAGGCTGAGTGCGCTCGTTGTTGGTTGCTATCGGAAAGCGTTGAGAATTGCATTTTTTCTATCGTCGCCCAGACACCAGTGTCGCCCATAATGGTTATGGTGCTGCCGTTCTGATTTACACTCGTTGGCTGGAGCTTCTTGCCAGAGATTGAGCTTAATACCCAACCTAAGGCTTCGGCTTGAGAGGTAGCCGCCATCGTATAATCGTCGAAGTCGATTGGAGAGCGATCTGGGTCTACGTGAACGGCATACCAATCAGGTTGGTAGTCGGGATCAACAAGGAGATTGAACCACTTGATGGACCGGTTGAAAGAATCCAAGAGCTGATCGAATAGGAGGGTCATCTCTCGATCACGCCCCATACCTTCAGGGTACCTGGGCTGTAAATATTGAGGATGAAGTGTCAGATTCTGCGCTTGCAATGCTTCCAGCAAACGCTGATAACCAGCATCGTAATCGAAGGTTTCCATGGGGCTTTCTCCATTCACATATGGCCGCTAAACAAGAGGTGTGCGCATTACCTTGGAACTACGACCATAGGGATTGGAAAAATGTACTGTGCAGTGAAAGACCCTGTTTGCCATCTCAAAAAGAGGCGCACGGCAGGTATCGGGTGACCTCCAAAGAAGATAAATCAGAAGGGTAGAGAAAGCAACAGCTGCTCATATTGTGTGCGTTTTAACCGGCCACTGATGCTCAGTGGGGTATAGCGTTTTATGCACAAAGTTATCCATCGAAAACTGTGGATATCATGAGGTTGCTGCTCCCAATGGTGTGGCCATCCTTTGTCCTTATCTCAATCGGGTATCAATTTCGGGCACATGATATGTGCGTCATTGGTGAAGATCTTTATCGGTATAGCCTGGAAGATGTTGCCATCGATTGCCTGCCTCAAAGGTGCGCATGGCTCCCCTGCAACCGGCTTCAGGAATGATCGGCTGGCAGGACATATTATGTCGACAAAGCTCAAGTCAGACCGCAACGACATAAAATGTCCACTGTCCAGTATCTTTGTGGAAACCATTTTTCCTGTCATTTTTCCCTATCCTATTGAATCTATTATTTTTTCGCTTATTTGACTCGGCGCATGCTGGCTGTTCGCAACTTTTGTGAAGTTGGTTGTAAACCTGTTCTGCGTTTCTGACTGATTTAAGAATATCCGCCATCACCTACATGACATGAGAAGTATTCGTGGGTAGGGCCTGTACAGTGCGCTGGACCTTGTAGGACAAGGCCGTTGGTGAGGGCACTGTGAACCCTGATGGTGCCAACCTGATCCTTAGAATTTGTGCGGAGGCAACCAAGGAGCTGAAGCCGCACGACAGCGTGGTACTGATCGAGCACCTACCGGACAAACACCTATTGGGTTGTCCCTGCAGCTGAATTCAAAAACAACGATTAGTTGCACATAGCGATTAATCGCAAAAAGCCCAAAATCTAATGAAGGATCAAAAATATGAATGATTTAAGCAAAGTGAATCAATGCCTGGAAACTATCAAGAATTATCCACTCAGCCACTTAGTGTGCCTTACCTTGATGGTAGTCGTGATCTCATTCGCGGTGATAGTGGTGGGGACCTGACCCCACTATCACATCTTCCGGCATTGAACCCTTCACGGAACCAGGTGCTTGGTTTATAGTAACAGCATTGGTGTCAAGCACGCCCGCCGCCCGCATCGGCAAAGCAACCGCAGCTTAGTGTTTACCAACCACCTCCATTTTGACTCACTTTTTAAGGGTTGAAAGGTAAGCGGGCAGCCTTTGCAAAACCCGAAGGGAGTGATGTTATGTCTATCCAATCTGCACCTGATCGTATTAAGCGCCAAGCCAAGATTTTCAGTCAGTGGGGCCCCTGGAATGTGAAGCTATCCGTGGCACGGGATCTGATCTCCATGGCCTGGGGCTTTGATGGCTGGGGGGAAGTGGTTGCTGTGTCCAAGTCAGCATCGGCCCCCAACGATCCACGACTTTTCCAGATCGCTCAGCCCACCTTGGAGGATCCCGATCAACTGATCCAATCGTTATGCGCGTTGTCCGGCCTTATCCAGGAGCAGAACCTGTTTGCCCCCAGACTGTATCCAGCTGGTGCAAAGATGATCGTGAATGCGTTTTATGGCATCCAGAAGCCGCACCCTGTGCTGGCGCAAACCGATGTAGGTGACTGGATTCTGCAGCGTCCCGCTATCTGGAATCGCCATGAAGAACCGCTTCAGGCCGCGTTCGACACTCGCAACGATGAACATATCGGTAACGTCTGCAGGGCGATCCTGGAAGAGGTGCCCAATCACCTTGATGCGCTGACACAACTGGCGTATTTGGCACTGGAGGAGGGCAACCCTGAGCATGCTTGCCATTGGTCTACCCAAGCGTATGAGGCCTGCCAGCAAGCTATGGTGGACGGGTTTGACCCACTTGCAGAGGAGGTAAGCTGGGGTTTCATCAATAACCGTCCGTTTCATCGTGCCCTTTATGCACACGCTAAGGTGCTGTGTGAACTCGGCAAGACAACGCAGGCGAAAAAGCTATTGAAATCTCTGCTGTTTATGAATCCAAGAGACAGCATGGGCGTTTGCCATCATGAGCTGATCAGCCAAAATGGGGTTCTAGGGATTTTCCGTCCAAAAACGACAAGGTGCTCTGGAGGCCCCGCCATCTGTGGCCTCCAGAGGGGTATTACTTTTTTCGAGATCCCTATTTTGGCTCTGTTTGAGTAAGATTTAGTCTTTTTGGGCTAAAACCATGGCATTCGAAGAACGGGTTCAGATCTTGTCCGAGGGAGAACAAGATGAGTTGTATGGACCTCCCACTTTCACCTCCGCCGACCAACGCTTCTTTTTCTCGCTGAACGATAAGGAGCTGGCGGTCGCTAAAAGCGTTCGCCACCGGGCTCAGCGCTACATGTTTGTTGTACTGCTGGGCTATTTCAAAGCCAAGCCGGTGGTGCTGAATCCCGTAAGTGGTTCTCTGTCCACTTAATTTCCTTATTGAGCGATTTGATAATGCGTTTACACTCTTTCAATTTTTCCGCTCGTCTATTTAGGCTGGTAGGCCCTTTTTCTATGATTTGACGCTAGTCCCTGCAGGTGATACTATCGAGGGACTGGGGTTGGCTCGACCCTCCTTCTTCAGCCCCTCCCTTCACAGCTTCAAAGGAATGCTTCCATGCAGCTTACTTCGAATTGGGTTCACGGCCTCTCGGATCCCAAGGAATTCAAAGATAACTGTGGATTCGGTTTGATTGCCCATACTGAAGGTCATCACAGCCATCAGATCATTTCGACGGCCATCGATGCTCTGACCAATATGACCCATCGTGGAGGGATCAATGCCGACGGTAAGACGAGCGATGGATGCGGTCTACTGATCAAGAAGCCTGATACCTTTTTCCGAAAGGTAAGTGCTGAGCAGGCATTTACTTTGCCTGATCTCTATGGCGTTGGGATGGTGTTCACTCACCCAGACAAGGCAGAAGCGGAACGCCAGAGATCGGCGATTAACGCTGCTTTAGAGTCCGAAGGAGTTAATGTACTTGGGTGGAGAGAGGTGCCGACTAATGCGAGTTGCCTTGGAGACTTGGCGCGGACTTCCTTGCCCTGTTTTTGGCAGGTATTCGTGTCTTGTGAGGGGAGCTCTGAGCAAGAATTGAATCGCCAATTGTTTTTCGCTCGTCGCAAGGCGGAAAATGCGATTAAAGACGATGGCTATTTCTATATCTGCTCCCTATCGACTTCCGTCATATCCTATAAAGGGTTAATGATGCCGGTGGATTTCCCGGTGTTTTTCCCGGATCTACAAGATGAAGCGATGGAAACTTCCATTGTGGTTTTCCATGTCCGCTTTTCGACCAATACCTCTCCGCAATGGAAGTTGGCTCACCCCTTTCGTTATTTGGCCCATAACGGTGAGATCAATACGATTCAGGGCAATCGCAACTGGGCGCTGGCACGCGAGAGTAAGTTCCAGAACGACTTGCTGCCCGGCCTTGAGGGGCTAAGCCCACTGGTTAACCGCACCGGTTCAGATTCCTCAAGCATGGATAACATGTTGGAGATCCTGCTTTTGGGGGGAATGGATCTATTCCGCGCCGCACGCATGATGGTACCGCCTGCCTGGCAGAACGTGGAGACCATGGATGCGGATCTGAGAGCCTTCTATGAATATAACTCCATGCACATGGAACCGTGGGATGGCCCTGCCGGGATGGTCATGACAGATGGCCGCTATGCCATGTGTATGCTTGATCGCAATGGGCTGCGGCCAGCTCGCTGGGTATTGACCAAAAACGGTTTCATCACCTTGGCGTCTGAAATTGGCGTCTATGATTACAAGCCACAAGATGTTGTCGCCAAGGGCAGGGTTGGACCAGGGCAGATTCTGGCGGTTGATACCGAGACTGGCGAAATCATGCACACCAAAGAGATCGATAACCGTCTGAAGGTGCGGCATCCTTATCGAGACTGGCTAAAGCGCCATGCGCTCAGGATTGAGGCGGATTATGAACATGAGCTGGAGCGAATAGACGGAATCGACTCCAAGGACCTGCTCAGCTACCAGAAATTCTTCCAAATCAGCTTTGAGGAGCGTGATCAGGTACTACGTCCGCTTGCTGAAACCGGTCAGGAGGCAACGGGTTCCATGGGAGATGACACCCCTATGGCGGTGCTGTCCCGCCGCGAGCGACAGTTGTCTGATTATTTTCGCCAGCAGTTTGCTCAGGTGACGAATCCGCCTATCGATCCGTTGCGCGAAGCGATCGTGATGAGCCTGGAGACGTGCGTTGGTGTTGAGCGGAATGTCTTTGAAGAGACCGCCGACCATGCTGATCGCGTGATTCTGACTACACCGATCTTGTCCCACTCCAAGTTCGCCAACCTGCTGAACATTGAGCGCCCTGGCTACGAGGCGACCCGACTTAGCCTGCATTACGATCATAAGGTCGGCCTCAAGCAGGCGGTTATCAACCTCTGTGATGCTGCTGAAGTGGCGGTCCGTGATGGCAAAGTGTTGGTGGTGCTAAGTGACCATGGTATCAGTCAGGATACCCTGACCGTCCCGGCGCTAATGGCCACTGGTGCCGTGCATCATGCGTTGATCGAGAAAGGTCTTCGCTCTGATGCCAACATCATTGTTGAGACAGCCACTGCCCGTGACTCTCATCACTTTGCGGTGCTGTTTGGGTTTGGTGCAACGGCAGTGTACCCCTACCTGGCCTATGACGTGATTACTGACATGGTTCGCTCTGGCGAACTACTGGGCGATCCGGTTGAGTTGCAGAAGAGCTTCCGCAAAGGCATTAACAAAGGGCTGATGAAGATCCTATCAAAGATGGGGATTTCCACCATTACCTCTTACCGTGGTGCCCAGCTGTTCGAAGCGGTAGGGGTCGACCGAGAAGTTGTCGACCTGTGTTTCCGTGGTGTCGCCAGCCGTATCCAAGGCGCAGGCTTTGTGGATTTCGAAGCCGACCAAGTGAGTCTGGCCAAGGATGCCTGGCAGCAGCATAAGCCTATTGATGCAGGCGGTATCCTCAAGTTTATCCACGGTAAGGAGTATCACGCGTTCAATCCGGACGTAATCCATGCTTTGCATCGTGCTACCCAAGACAACGACTACGATGCCTATAGGGTGTTTGCCGAGCTGGTCAACAAGCGCCCGGTGGCCACCTTGCGAGATCTGTTCGCCCTGCGTGACGATTTTGAGCGCATTAGCGTCGATGATGTGGAACCACTTCAGGACATCTTGCTGCGTTTTGATTCGGCAGGGATGTCTCTGGGGGCATTGAGCCCGGAAGCCCACGAATCAATTGCGATCGCGATGAATCGTCTTGGTGGGCGCTCCAATTCGGGGGAAGGCGGTGAGGATGAAGCCCGTTACGGTTCTGAACGTGTGTCCAAAATTAAGCAAATCGCGTCCGGTCGTTTCGGTGTGACGCCGCACTACCTGGTGAATGCTGAGGTGCTGCAGATCAAGGTGGCTCAGGGCGCCAAGCCTGGTGAAGGCGGTCAGCTGCCTGGCGGTAAGGTGAATACGCTGATTGCTCGTCTGCGCCATTCCGTACCCGGCGTGACCCTCATTTCTCCGCCACCACACCACGATATCTACTCCATTGAGGATCTGGCACAACTTATTTTTGACCTGAAACAGGTTAATCCTGATGCCCTGGTGTCCGTGAAGTTGGTATCTGAGCCAGGTGTGGGAACGGTTGCCTCGGGGGTCGCCAAGGCCTACGCGGATCTGATTACCATCTCCGGCTATGACGGTGGTACTGCCGCGAGTCCGCTGACTTCCATCCGCTATGCGGGTTCGCCCTGGGAGCTGGGGCTTGCGGAAGCGCACCAGGCCCTGCGTGGCAACGATCTACGTGACAAGATCCGTCTCCAGACCGACGGTGGTCTGAAGACGGGTTTAGATGTGATCAAGGCGGCCATCCTCGGAGCCGAATCCTTTGGGTTCGGTACTGTGCCGATGGTTGTGCTTGGATGTAAGTACCTGCGCATTTGTCACTTGAATAACT
>CAKZQF010000049.1 GCA_937139475.1 uncultured Gammaproteobacteria bacterium
GACTAACACCAAATGAGTCAGAGAAAAGATACTGGCTTGAATACAAATCCGTGGCCAAAATTAGTTGACCACTACAATCCGATACATAAATTTTCTCACTAACTAAATAGCAACGAAACTCTTTGCAAAGCTCAACAACTGCGGACGATAAAGATACTTTTTCAGAAAGAGCTTGAACTTCCGCCAGCTCTTCAATCCTCAGACGGTCAGACAATTCAGGGGCATATGTAGAGCCTATAAGTGTTAACAGTTCTTCAAATGCTTGATCTGTTACCGGTTTAACAAAGCTGCGCAGCATAAAGCGGTCATATAAGGCGCTTAATTCTTCCCCGTCAGGTAGCTCATTGCTCGCTGCTACGACCGATATCAAAGGCACCTGATAACGTCGATTTCCATTGTCGAATTGACGTTCATTCAGAAGGGTTAATAGGCTATTGAGTATGGCACTATTGCCTTTAAATATTTCATCAATAAAAGCTACCGATGCCTCTGGAAGGTAACCGCTAGTAAGTCGCTTGTAGCTATCTTGTTCTAGTGCTTGAATAGATAAGGGTCCAAATAATTCTTCTGGTACTGAGAATCTAGTAAGGAGACGCTCAAAATAATTTGCTTCAACAAAGGCACCGCGTAAACGTTTAGCTAATTCACTTTTTGCTGTTCCTGGAGGACCAAGGAGGAGAACATGCTCTCCGGCTAGTGCTGCTAGTAGAAGAAGCTTAACCTGTTCGTTCCGCTCTAACAGGCCGTTATTCATAGACTCCATCAATCTGCAAATGCGCTCTTTTCGAGAGTTGGTTGGTATAAGAGTTTGAGTGTTCAATGTACTTTCCTTTTAATAATGTTCGTTTGAGTAAAACGAAGGTTCCTTTGCTAATGGGATGCCAACTTTTATTTAATGTCGTATTTTTTCATCCAGTTACTTAAAGTTTGATAGTTTTTAAGCCCTAATAACTCTGCCGCTTTAGTTTTATTATCGTCTGAAAGGCTAAGAGCCTGTTTTATATATTTCTCTGCGACATTACCTAGAACTGATTGAATATCAATACCATGAGAGACATCCAAAGATAATATATCGGTGTTGCCAGTAGGAAAATCAAACAAAGCCTGACTAAGGTCTTCGACGTCCAGTATATTTCCTTTCGACCACAATACTGCCCGTATAAGGGTAGAACGAAGTTCTCTGACATTACCTCGCCATTGATGTTGCAGCATAAGATTTTTTGCGGCAGCAGAAAATTTCTTACCTTCAAAGAAAGGATCCTGTGCAGCTAAACTACCCAAAAGGTTTTCTATGAGGAATAACAAATCTCCTTCACGCTGCCGAAGGGGGGGTAGCTGTAAAACACCGACAGCAACCCTATAAAATAGATCTTCGCGAAACTGACCATCAGCAACGTCTAACATTAGATTGCGGTTAGTTGCAGCAATCAGACGAATATCAGTCTTTTTCTCTTGTATTGCACCAACAGGGGTATAAAAACCATCCTGTAGCACTCGGAGCAGCCTTACTTGCACCGCTTGCTCTAATTCACCAAATTCATCGAGAAACAAAGTTCCTGCATTAGCTTGTTCAAATACACCTTTTCGGTCAGCAATAGCGCCGGTAAAAGCCCCCCTTTTATGCCCAAAGAGTTCAGAGTCAATTAATTCTGGAGGGATAGAGCCACAATTAAGGGTAACCATTCGCTTATTCTTACGTGAACTAGCATTATGAATGGCTTTGGCAAACAATTCTTTGCCAGTGCCAGTCTCACCATAAATAAGCACTGGCACATCTCTTTCTGATAGCACCTGTGCCTGACTCTTTAAACGCTGCATAATAGGATTTTGAGTTAGTATGTCATCAAAGGCTGCATCTAACGGCACATCCACTTTAGTAAGTCGTGTTATTTGGCGTGTATCCAATTGTTGCGCTACGGGTAAATATTCAGCAGCGATTTCAAACGGTAAATCAACCAGTTGTACTCCCTGTTCTAGAGTGGATTGATAAAATTTGGCTGGGAAACAAGTTTTCCCCAAAAGAACCCATACAGCCTGCATTGCGGGCGTACCAGGACTCAATAAGATAGATATGGATTCGGTTTCATTTTGCACACATTTCAAATGTGCAGATGAAGCCTCAAAGATTTCGCCATAATTTATGGGGGACGTGAGAGAAACCTTCTGAGCCCTAATAGGGGTATTAATATTTTCATGTAACCAAGCTAAGTAGGGCTCTACGTCCTCAATTGGATAATTATACAGTAGCTCTGCTCGTTTAAATTGTGCATGCTTCAATGTTGATAGCAGTGGTCCTAGTTGCCCCTTGCTTCTAGCTGTAAGGTCATTGCCACCAATCCAGCTTACTAACACTGATTCCTTTTCAGTCATTACATATCTCTTTTCAGTGCTAAAGCACTATTGTCCATGAGAACCAAATATTCGATGGATTATAACCTATTGTTATTAAATAAGAACCATTAAATTGTCTTAACTAAATTTTTCATAAATTATTAAATAGCAATTTATTATTATCGGCATCTTGCAAACTCTTTATTCACTCTAGCTAGTTGTCGATTAAAGCATTACGATTCGTGATATATGTTAAGACTCTTTAACCACTTTAGTTTTACGCCTGTATGTTTCACCATAGATATCATTTTTGGTATATCGACCACGAAACTCTTTTGTCAACAATCCAACAGTCACTAAGTGATCTAAGTACATCCCAAGCATTTTGTAAGAGGTATGAAATGGCATCTCAATATTTTTGTGTTTTAGCAATTTACTTTGAAACGACAGTGCTTTGTACGGGCCAACCATATCTACCCCACATCGCTTTAAAAGACTGGCGGAAAATTTAACACCAATATCAGCATTATCGACCCAATACATTTGTCTTATCAGAATTGTTTGCCACAATTTAGGTTGGCAACCATAAACACCATGAGGGTCAACAGTCTCATCAATAAGCGTGTCTAACCTGTCACGAGAAAGTCCTTTATCAACCATTTCCCAATAAAATTTGAGTGAAGTACCTTTTATTTTCTTATAGTTGGGGCTAGTTAAAAATGTATTGTTGCTCATTAACTCATATACATGGTTAAGATTAGCTTCTAACTTCAAATCTTCTGCTGTGGATTTAAATTGGAACTCTCTATCGATAATAGATTGGCATCTACGCTGGTAGTCTTCGATGCGTAGATTACGTCCCCATCGGGCTTTCAAATCCGGTTGTTTATCTCTTAATGCTTCGATATCAACTTCTAGATAGTTTTCATGTTTCGTTTCTATCAATTGCCGTTGGTTACAATGATTACCAACTAAATAGACCGGCAATCGTTTAGACCCGTTTAAACCAAGAAGAACAAGTTCAAAACACATTTTATCTAAATGCTTGAAATCAGCAACGCGCAAAAAACTATCAACTTTAGGTTCAGGTAGAAGTTTCGAGAGAACGGACCGTCCAAATTTATTATCAGGGATACGCACAAACCGATAGTCATAGGCAGGCAAAGTATACCCTGTATCAATCAGCCTTTTACGTACTAGCGATACCCAATGCATGACAGCTTGATTGCGGTCTTTTAGTTCTCTTTCAACTCTACTAACACTATTGTCAACCAACGGGTTAATGAAAGAATCACTCAGATGAATAATCTTTTGTTTTTCTGGGTAATTTATCGCTCGTTTCACGCTGTCAAAAGTAAAATCATTATCTTTAAGGAGGTGAGAGATATCTAACTCGATTGTATTAATATCAAGTTCTTTGATCCGTTCGTATTTCTCGGTATCAATTTTATGCCATACCTTTATTTCGAAATTAAAGTCAGCTTTATATTGTTGATAAGATACCTTCGAATATACATCAGTTCGAATGTTGCCAATCGCGACCTCTTCTTGCGAACTATTTATGATAACAGGCTCGTCTCCAAAAATAGAAACGGTGTTAGGTTTATGCGTGACACCAAGCATATCGAACTTTGCTGTGGGCATGATGTCGAATTTTCGCAATGAAATGGCTTTGAGTTGAGATACAACATATTTGCCAAGAAGATGCAGAGCGGTCTCTTGGCATGAGCTGTTGTCATTACGCCGGTAATGCGCAAAATGCTTTTGCGTGCTTTCCCCCCATCTCGCAACAAGTGTGGTTTCACAACCAGGGCATACACATTCACACTTTAACCCACGTTGATCTTCTGTCAGGTCATCGACCAGTACAATCTCAGCTGTGTCTTTATGAAGACCTATAGGTATTTTCATCTAAAGACATCCTTGTCTACAAATCCTAATCTAGGAGCTAAATTCACAGTACTTCGCCAACAAAAAAAGAACATAACAGCCAAGCAACACCCACACATAATATAATAAAAATTAATTACTTACAAAGTATCCAGGGAGGTAAAGGTGACTCTAGCATATCCAAAGGGGAAAGACTAATTCGGCACTAAAACCCTTAAGATAAGAACAAACATTCATTTCCAAATACGGGAATGCTTCAGTAAAATTACGTGCAAATTAACCAGACAGTTTTATCAAAAAATAAAATTAAGGATTCAATAACGTGACCAAGGCCGCCCTTAACTGGCAAGAAATTTTTAATGCGTTTTATATAGAAAGACGAACTAATGCTGCAATGATTGCTGATTATGAGCTGCCTATTCAGCAATCTCTACACAAATGTTTCCCTGCTTATGTGCATAAAGATTTGACATGTGAGTATTGTTCGCGACCATTAGAATCTCAGTTTGTTAATAAAAATGAAAAGGCTACTAAGCCTGAACTGATTTTCAATATCCGCTCCAAAGAGTTATCAGAGGTTAAGCAGCAAACACAATTAGTCTCGCACTATCACACTCCATGGCTAAGATCTCGTAGTGATGTTATCAAAACTGACGAAGGTTATTTAATCAATATCCCAACTTGCCATGAGTGCAATCATAAACCGATCAGAGGTTGTTCATGTAATAACTGTGAAAATGAAATGAAAGCTAAAAAGGAAGTTGTTGCTGAAATGTTGGCTGCTAACCTTCAAATATCTTCCACACCGACCGTAGAACTCGAGCAACTTAACACTAAAGACATATATTTGATGCTGTATGCGCTAACCTATTGTTTAAATAAAGACTCAGAACATTTAGACCTGTCAGTGTTTACAAAAGAAGAGCGTGCTACGCTGATAGAGCGTAACTTGCTCATTCCTGTCGCCACGTCAATAAAAAGCACCATTGATATGCTTTCACCATTCGAATATGCGCATAACGAGAATAATATTTTATATCAATATAATGGCTTATCAGATGATTCACCAAATGTAGTTGTTCAATCTCTTAAAAAGCTCGCCATAAGCAAGTTTCTTGAGCCTAGTTCTCAATTTGAAACTATTGAACTATGGGGAGAGTTAGCTTTACTTGAAGCCTTAGGGTGCTTGCAGCACTATTGTGAAGTGTATAAGCTTGCGTATAACCCAGGGCAAAAAACTATGTCTAGCATTAAGCGCTCATTAACAAGATATGGACTTGCACAAACTGCAAGGTATATATATAACGCAGTAAAACTATCGCACTCCTATGGTTTGGAGCAAGGTTATGATCGAAAACGTACCTTCAATCTAATTTATGGGAAATTAAATTTTCTGATTGATGATGAAAGAGTTCGGACTTGGAACCTCAAGCCATTCAACCGTAGCGAAAGCGTGCTTTCTGAACCCTTAGAAACAATTATTTTTTCTCATTCATTTCTCGAGCCGCATGGCATTGACTTCCTCACCAGCCCTATCATTGTTAAACAGCTTGAGAATATCCCGAGCCTAGAGCAAAGCGATTAAATTACTAGTTGGATTAAATAATCAACTCCCTTGGCTCCATACATAGTACGCATCACCATAATCTCCTTTGGTGATAGAGTTTGAGAACGCATCGCCTTCCATTCTTGTAATGAAATAACTAATGTGTCAATTTCGCCAATGGCAATATATATACTGCCTTTTTAGTGTGATAATCATTTGATGACTTCTCGAAAGTTGGTGATGTTATGACTTGAGAACCTTCAAGGAACCTCAAGGTGTCATCTGTCGTGACAATGCCATAAAGCACGGTAGCTAAGCTGCATCATTAGTAGTTGTATCAAGTTTAGCTATCAACTCACCTAACTGCTTATCGCGCTCATTTGATAACTTTGATAATTCGATAGCAAGTCGTTTGTTTTCCGATCTCAACTCACTCTTTTCCTCTTTTAGCTCAGAAACAACCGCGACAAGATTATCGATTTTTTGCTGTGCACTATCAGCTGATAGAGCAAGCTTCTCATTTTCTTTTTGCTGGCAACTCAACTGCACTGCCAGAGTTGAAATTTCAAGATTGAATTCGCCCGCTAACTTTGTCTGGGCTTTAGTTTCCTCCTTTGACAGCTGCAATGCCTGTTGGCATTGTGCGTATTCCAACGAAAGAGTAGTCAATTGCTTTTCCAGGTCATCAATTGTCAAAGCGGCATCATGCACTTCTGCTTCTGCCTCTTGTTCACGTTTATTTGCCAACTCAATTGCCGCTCTTACTCGTTGTTCTGCTGTATTAACAGCTGCACTATTTAACTCTAGCGCAAGAGACTTCAATTTTTCTGTAGTTTCATCAACAACCGAGTGCAGAGCCTTCTCTAGTTCCACAGGAATATCTAGCAGAGCATCATCAGGTGTAACACTTTGTGAGCTTAAGTGAGCTAGCCATACTTTGAGTAATCGTTTGGGATCTCCGGTATTACCCACCTCTTTACGCAGAGCAAACCCTGTTACCCGCCGCCCCTCGTCGATTAACTTCTGCCCCGCCCTAACGATGGAGTCGTCGGTCACCTCAGGCCTTCTGCCGATTGTTGTATTTGTCATATCCATTTTTGCCTCACATATTCATAAGTAAAGAAAGAAAGAAAGAAAGAAACGCGTCCTATCGATAGCCGATCACCTTAATCAACTTTAATTTCTTGCTCTAATTGACTTCCACCACTATTAGCAATGTCCAATAAATCATCTTTAAGCGCTTGAGCGGCTACTTCGCATATTGCTCTACCGGCTGGTGATAACAGGAGCTTATAATTCTCAAGTATATCGACTGCGTACTTTTCCGCTTTCCTATCTAACCCAAGCCCTAAATTTGCAGTGCGCACATAAAGGTCCTTGCAGATGTTCACAACAGCGTCAATTGCTTGATTATTTAGCCGTTCAGAATAGTATGAAAGCCTATCAAGCTCTGCTTCTACAGCTTTTAATTCATCGCTTTTTAGCTGTGCTTGTGAGCTAAAGTACCGGAGCAGTTCATTGGCCTCCTTTATTTTTGCTAGTTCAATCTTTAGTTGTTCTTGCTCTGACGTTATATTTACTCGCAAAACATTCAGTTTGCTCTCTTCAGCTTGCTGGTATGCTAGTAACTCGTCTAATCTACTTTGCGCAACTTCAGCTTCACGAGATTTCATGTTGTAGCTTCTCTTTCGTTTAGGCAGCTTAGATTCACGATTAATCATTTTCCGTTCTTGTGACTGGCGCTCTGTTTCCGGAGCAAACTCTGCAACAATACCTTTGGTTGTCAGTAGGTTTTGATTGACATAGTCATAAAACATCCGTTGGAAGTACTCACCGAACACTTGAGCTTGTATCCGGTTTAGTTGAGCGTTTTCTGGCAACCGGTCATCAATATCACCGTGTTGTTTTATATACTTATTAACGACTTTTATCTGCGTTTTATGCAAATCATAACGGCCAGTTTTGCTACTCCTCCCGCTTAAAAAATAATGAGAGTGTGCGCCAGTATCCTCCTCCAGCGATCGTTCATCGTGATGGCATACAATCATCTCAATAGGGTAATCAGTAAAGTATTTCGATAGAAAATCTCTCACGGCAGTGATGTAACTTTCCTTTGGGATGATATCAGTGCCTATCCCCCATTGATGTGGGATTTTAAACAACCCTTCTTGTAGATAAAGGGCATTCTCATTAGCGGGGCTATTACATAGCAAATTATGCGACTCTAGATATGTCTCTAGCATTTTGATGCGTTGATTTTTACGTGTCATTTTGAGCGCTTTAAACTGCTCTAGCTTTGCGTATGAGATAAATTTTTCATCATCATAGTCTAATATGCTTGCCATAAAATCAGCTGCTTCTTTATGGCCTTTCCTCGCTTCTGACCGAATCGCTTTTTTGACTTTTGATTTGTATTTACGACGATTGCTCTGATGCTTTCTTTTATAACGCACTGGCGGTTTAGGCGCTATTGAATAAAGCAATTCGAGCTTATCGTCCCCATTAAACTCAGATAATTTTTGGACTTTACCGCCAAGCCAAATGAGGTTTTCACCAGCCAGCTCATCTTGCCACTCTAAGTCTTTCGTCTGGGCGGATTTAATGCGGAGCGAATGCATCAATGTCTTTTCACATTTTCCACGTTGCACTTGAGTGGAATTTAGGTTGAAGCGGCTATAAAATAAACGTATGGCTTTCATTCGACACCTCCGCAGGAGATGGCGGCCACCAACGGGGTCCAGGGCTCTCCCTGGCCAGCAGCTTGCGTACTCATCTTTTTGGAACAAAAAGTGTGACGCAAGCGCATCTGGTTGCTATATGCGCCCAGTTTAATTGGGCGACCCATATCAAGATATTTTTTGGCCCCAAACGAAATGGGATTTAAGCGATAGTACACGTTATGCATTCACCCTCCCCGCGCACCGACTGCTCGAGAATGAACTATTTTTTTGTGATTGCACACAGCGACGAACCGACTCGGACTTTTTGCGCGGTTGTGCATCGATAACCCAACTGGCTATTGAACTGCCATGGCTTGCAACGGTGGCTCCGGGCGTAAGCTTTCCAAACTTATTGAATACATCATTAAGGCTTTTTGAAAAGCTTCCGCTGTGATCTGGAGCGTCTTTTTTTATCCATCGGGCATAATGCTCTTCCACCATTTTGGTAGATGCATGCCCCATCTGGTTTGCTATCCAAACAATGCTAATTCCTGCCGTCAAACATTGGCTTGCAAACGTATGGCGTAACTGATTTGGGCCACGATGTTTGACCTTGGCTAGTGTTAAGAATGGAGTAAAAAATGTCTTCCCGTATTGCTTAGCATCGATGAACGGTTTATTAGTGCTAGTATTGATAAATACATGACGAACACGCTGCTTATCAAGTGACTTGTTATCATGTTGCAATACATTAATCACCCGAATTCTAGTTTTGCCTGTAACTTCAAAATGTGCCTTAAGTAGCGCCAGCGCATGTTGGTTTAGCTCAACTGTTCGGATTGATTCAGATGTTTTAGGTACTTTGTATTCACCAAGTACTTTTGCTTTATTCACTTGAAGTTCTGCAAGCTCAAAATCGATGCAATCCCAGGTTAATGCTATTAGCTCGCTAATTCGTAGACCTGTAAGTATGCCTAGCAATGCCAACGCTTTGCCACTGGCACAATCAGTGTCAGTGCTTTGCAACTTAATAAGCTCTTCTCGCTCAAATGGCAAAGGTTCAGCGCTGTGAATCTTTAAGTTCTCGATGCCATCCATTGGACTATGAGCAATCACCCCATCCCCTAATGCGGTGGCGAAAATCGAACGCAAGATAGTAAAGTGTTCGTTAATCGTCTTATTTTTAAACCGCTTGTGTGCTTTTATCTTCCAACCACGAACAGCAGACTGTGGAATTTGCTTAATCGGCAGTTTGCCAAACGTTTTAAGCAAGTTATTGACTTTTGAACGCTCAGACCTAAATGTTGAGAGTGCCTTTTCATATTCACTCTCTTCTAAATATTGCTGTGCATAATCTTGAAATGTTTCCATTTTTACCACCGATGCGGGACTTAAAGTCGCGCTAAGAATTTGTGGTTATGCTAACAATCAGCGCAAGATTGTCCATACTAAAATGCTTATAAAACGGTAACTTACACTTCACCACTTGATTTTTATATCGACGCTGATATATGGCATAGGCAAAAAACTCAAAGGAGTCATCGAGATAGAAAATAAAAGTTGAGGCATAAAAAAAGTTAAAAAAATACGAATTATTTTTCGTTAATCAGTAGCAAGGCTCCAAGTGTAGTAGCTCATATTTGAGCTAACACAGTTAAATATGCGTTTAGACTGTCGGGTCTAATACTGCAAGCTTCAATGTTGAGCTATGCGTAAGCGTCCGTTCACGACACTAAACAGACACTGGCGTATTGACATTAACACCGTAGTATCTTGGTAGATGCCGATAATCACTCTAGATTGGAAATACGATCAACTGATCCGCCACCGAATGAACTTCCGCTAGGTTTGTTATCATTATCTTGGCTGCGATTAAATAGCCACAAGGCAATAGCACCAACAAATGGAATTAACCAAACAATAACTATTTGAGCTACTTTTTGAAAGTTATCTAAATCATCTCTTTTATAAAGATAAAAACTCACTGCAACATTAAGAACAATTAATATTCCAAGACCAATTAAAAGGTAATCCATATGTAGATATATCCTTAGGCATATAACACGTTACTAATGTGACTTTGCAAGCTATCCTACCTTACAAGGTAGCTATAAACCAGTGACCAAACTCACTCACAGCAGACTTTTGCTTGTGATAGTTACAGTGTCCGGTTGAACCCACAGCCGTTAAGTGCCCCTTGAGAATAGTGCCAAACTGGACGCTGAACAAACCGAGGCCAAGGGTCGTTAACCGACACACTTCGGACACTGGTTGAACTTCAATACTATCTCTAATTGGACAGTAAAGATATTCTTCTTTAATCCAGAAATTTTTAATTTATGCGCCTAGAAATGATCTAATAGATTACAGCCATAAGCGATTGGAACGATGAATCAAAGTGCATGGAAACTCAGTGATATGTAGCCCGTTAGCTAAAGGGCAATATGTTCCATTTTCTGCTCTATGCCACTTGATATCTACTATAATAGAAATTGTCACGAGAGAGCGCTGCGAAAGGGAGCCATAATTGAATGCTTTTGATCTCCTTAATTAAGGATAGTTGGGATGCGCTCGATTGGTGCACATAATCTACCAAACTAAAAGAGGTGACAACCATGCCTAAGTTCATTGATACCCATCCTATGAAACCATTCACGGCAGATGCTCTGAAAGAACTACAAAATGCACCACCAGACGAGTTCGGAGTCACGCATCACGACATTCTGTTTAGCGAAAAGGAGGATAAGATCTATTGCGTGTTGGATGCTCCGAACGCCGAAGCCATTGAAAAGCATCATGCGAAGGCCGGAATTAAGTGTGCATTCATCCACGAAGTCAACTCGACGCGTGAGTAATGGGTTTCCTTAGATGGACTCCATATCGATAGCTACGACAAGCGTAGAGAGAAGCCTGCGCCTCTAATTATGGATAATTAGGGCTGGTTTCCCTCATTCAACTTAGTTATCCAATTGGTGTAGTCTATACCGGCGGGCGGTACCGCTCTTAATTTCACAATCCCCTTAATAGCCTTCTTCATCTACACCTGTGCATATAAAAGTTAATCAATATCTCACATACTCAACGTCCGATATTGGCCGTTTTGCGTCCCCTGGGAAGTGGTCGCATCAAGGGGTATTTAAGGATACAAAGGAGACGCCCGCCTCTCAAAAAAACAGCTTAAATAGAACTGAAGTGTGCCATATACAGACCATCATGAAAACACCGCTGAATGAACACTTTGTACTTGTTGCAATGTATAGATGATGGCTCTAAACTGCTGTGCTCGTTTAACATTCTATTCAACCGTTACGAGTCAGCAGTAAGCCAAGGACATGGAAAATATGTACAACAACCCCCCAGACTATTCCCGATACACGATTGAAGAACTCGAAGACGTGTTAGACAATATCGATAAAGAACAATTTCCTGAACGCTATATTGAGGCAAAAGCGATGCTCTGCACGAAAATGAAAGAGCAAGCGAGAGAGCCTAATAGCGATAATGCTCGAGCATCACCTCCTCTGCCAAAAATCAAATGGTCAGAGCAACTTCTCATTACGCGCATTGTCATGAGCTTGTTTCTGGTTATGATTTTTTCAGGTGTACTCACTGTATGCTATGAGTTTATGCCTGCCAAAAGTTGGACAACAAATACCACTAAGTTGATTTGGGGGCTGGCGTCCATTCTTGTGATAATGTGGTTTGCGTGTCTTAAAAAAGACCCAAAACTGAAGAAACGTCTAAGGGAAACTTGGGGCGGGAAACTCGCCATCGTGATTATGCCTTTTTTATTTATGATGATGAGTTGGCTGTTTATTGATGAGTCTCTCCCTCTAGGTCTACACATGATATCGGCACAACAAGAAGTGCGATATGACATGGATTACAAAAAGAAAAGGGGAAAGAAATACTGCCGTCAACGGGTAGAAATTATTGAGACTGAGGAACTAGAGCACGGCGACTTGTGCATGACTGAAAGTCAGCGAGATAGCTTACCGAAAAGGGGAAAAATCGACGTGGTGGGAATTCGCAGTCAGTATGGGATGGTCATTCACGGATTTCGCCTTCCCTGATTGTAAGCGCTTTTAGACTGTTATATGTAATGCGTTGATACACCAGCTAAGAACCCGCGTACTTCGTTTGGGCTCAAAGCGGACTCACGGTGGCAATAGTCGCAATGTCCTCTATTGCCGTTTATCGCTCCATTAAAAACAGAATAGCAAGGGGCAGTTACCGACACATTTCGGACATTCACTTCCAATGAATAAATTGGGATTAAGGTTCGTAAATAGGACAATTCACTGTCTCTTTGCTAAAGTCAATTATGAGCGATAAGCAGAAGTCACCAAACTTCATCAAATAATGGAATATACCTAAATGAGAGCAAGTAATTTTAAATATCCATTGATGGCTTTGACAGTTGTTTTTGTTTATTTATTTTCTAGTGAATTTATACGCAAGGATAAATGTTTAGATTCTGGTGGAAGCTGGAATTCACCATTACAAATATGCGAAACAGAAGCTTTTGCACAAGTTGATCTTGTTAAAGTAGATAAATCTGAAGCTAAGATGATGCTGTATAGCAACGGGAAATTGGTGCGTGAATATAAAGTTGTATTTGGCGCAGTCCCCCAAGGTCATAAGCAGCAAGAAGGTGACGAGAAAACACCTGAAGGAATTTATACGCTAGACTATAAAAAGGAAGATTCTTCTTTTTACAGAGCCATGCATATTAACTACCCAAATCAAAAAGATATAATCAATGCGGATAAGCTTGGTGTCTCACCTGGTGGCTTTATTATGGTACATGGACAAAGAAACTATTTGAGTTGGTTATCGCCAATTATGCAAAATTTTAATTGGACTAATGGCTGTATCGCATTAACTAATGAGGAAATGGATGATTTCATGGAATTAGTTAGTGTCGGAACAAAAATACAAATAGATTGGTAACGGCAGCTCCGAGCGAGTAACAGCCATTCACGCTTAGTACGCATGAACAAGATTTTAAATGGATTTCTGCTAAATGAATAAAGTTTACAAGTTGGTTCGCCCCCGGTTTTGTAGACATCTAGTTAGGTTACAATGAAACAAATAACTAGAGGTATATTATGCGCGGAACACGCTACCCTGAAGAATTCAAAATCCAAGCCGTTAAACAAGTCACTGAAGGCGGCTATAAAATAAAAGACGTTGCTGAGCGCTTAGGCATCACAACAAAGAGCCTGCACAACTGGATCAATAAGTTTGGCAGCCCGACACATCAGCACACCACCATTGATAGCCAGCAAGACGAGATAAGGAAGCTCAAAGCAGAGCTACGCCGCGTTACAGAAGAGCGTAATATTCTAAAGGAGGCCGCAGTGTACTTTGCAGGGGAGTCAAAGAAAAGTACGCGTTCATAAAGTCTAGACTCGGCCAATTTAGATTAACTGTAATGTGCGACGTTCTAAAGATTAACCGCAGTGGTTTTTATGCTTGGCGACGACAGCCAGAAAGTAAGCGTACCAAAGAAGATAAGCGACTGCTTGGCAAGATAAAGCAGTTTTGGCTTGAAAGTGGCTGCGTATATGGCTATCGAAATTTAACACTCGACATGCGTGACGATGGCGAAACTTGTGGTAAGAATCGCGTTCATCGAATCATGAAGGCAGCTAAAATAAGGGCTGTCAGGGGTTATAAGCGTAAGGCAAGTTTTGGTGGTGGCCCAACTCATTTGACAGCACCAAACACGCTCAACCGTGAATTTAGCGTTGCTCATCCCAATAAGGTGTGGGTAACAGATTTCACCTACATTCGCACACATCAAGGTTGGCTTTATTTAACTGTTGTTATTGATTTATTTTCGAGAAAAGTGGTTGGTTGGACAATGAAGAACACACCTAAAGCGGATCTTGTTATCGATGCTTTACTAATGGCTGTTTGGCGAAGAAAGCCAACCGAAAAGGTTATTGTACATTCCGATCAGGGCGTGCAATACACCAGCTCCGATTTTCGCAGCTTCTTAAAGGAACATAATTTAGAAGCTAGCATGAGCCGCCGTGGTAACTGCCATGACAATGCAGTGGCAGAGAGCTTTTTCTCCTTGCTGAAAAAGGATCGGGTTAAACGAAAAATCTATAAAACGAGGGATGATGCTAGATCAGAGATATTTAATTATATTGAATACTTCTACAATCCTGAGAGACATCATGGTACTAATAGCGGGCTGTCTCCGATGAAGTTCGAAAAGCAGTATTACGAGAACCTAGAAAGTGTCTAGGGAACTCGGGGCGAACCAAATTAACTATTTTAGAACCAGTAACTTAAGCCTGTTACCAATTAACCTTTGAGTTAATTTCTTTGATATTTCACACCTATATATTAAACCCAAACTGCTTTAACTGCGTATTAGTTATAAAGACTCTGTTATTTACGGTGAACATCGTGTTTATTATTAATGTTATTGGCTTTGATATCGCTTGGTTTGGTTTAGTGTACTGGGGGGATATTTTTATCCCGATAGCCTTAATAATGTTGGCACTCCATTTCTATTTTGTATCAAAAGATAAGGCTAAAGAATTTTATTTAATTTGTACGGTTACAGCTATAGGGATCATGGTTGATTCCATACTGCAATATTTGGGTGTATTCGTTTTTCCAGAAGGTCAAATGATACCCTTTTGGTTAATTACCTTGTGGTTTTGTTTTGCCTCAACCCTTTGCCATAGCTTGAGGTTTCTACAAAATTCAAAGTTATCTCAAGGTCTTGTCGGAGCTTTGCTTGCCCCAGTAAGTTACATAGCAGGTAACGAAATGAATGCCGTGTCGTTTGGTTTAACCCTAACAACTACTTTTGTCATTCTGTCTATTATTTGGGGTGTACTTATGATCCTGTTCTTCTCGTTGAAATCTTACTTAATTCACGAGGAGTTACGTTATGTATAAAGCACTTATATGTATCACTTTATACTTTTTTACTCATACACTAGGTTGGAGTTCACCAAACTCTTCATTAAAGTTAGATAGCAGCTTTTCAGGTAAGGCTAACCTTGAATCAGTATTAGCTTCTCAACCATTTATCACAACAGGTACGGCAACTTTTTCTTTTTTGTTTTGGGATGTATATCAGAGCCAATTAAAAACAACGTCAGGACAGTACCCAATTTCTACTGAGCACGATGAGTTGATATTTCAAATTCGTTACTTCGCAGATATCTCCAATGAAGATTTGATCAAGCGAACGGTTGAACAATGGCAACATCAAGGCGTGCCTCAAAATGTCTATCAACAATATATTGACACCTTAACAGCTATTTGGCCAAACATTAAAAAAGGCGATAGTTTAGCTATGTTAATGCAAAAAGATAAAAGTATTTTTTACTTTAATAGCCAGTATATCGGCGCAATTCATGATGAAATTTTCGGTCAACTATTTATCAATATTTGGCTAGATAAAAGTACCAGTGAGCCTTCGTTACGCGCGCAATTATTAGGAGAGAAGAGTAATGAATAAACTTATTAAGATCATTTTCACAGCGCTAATGATGGTTTTTCTTTATGCCTGTTCAACTTATATTAAACAATATAACAAGGTAGATACACCATTTGATATTAAGACTTACTTTACCGGGCCTGTCGTTGCTTGGGGTATGGTGCAAAATTATTCCGGCCAAGTTACTCGACGTTTTTGTGTAGAAATCCAAGGGAGTTGGCAAGGCGATGAAGGATTACTTGCTGAAAAATTCTATTTTGACGATGGTGAAATCACTTACCGCAACTGGCAACTTGTCAAATTAGCAAATGGCGCCTATCAAGGCACTGCTGAAGATGTTATTGGCACTGCTAGTGGTCAACATGCCGGTTTTGCCTTTCATTGGCAGTATTATTTACAAGTACCTGTGGATGATGATGTTTATGTACTTCATTTAGATGATTGGATGTACCAGCTTGATAGTGATCGCGTGGTAAATAAAACTAAAATGAAAAAGCTGGGTGTAACCGTTGCCGACATCACCTTATTTTTCGATAAATCCATGCCTGATCAACGTTGCCAAGGTTAAGGAAGTAAGCTCCTTCTCGTTTTCACCTCCTTACTCTACTTTGTTACTTTCTCTTAGAACGCTCAGGTTCCATCTCATCTCGCTAGAGCAACTTAGGGTGTTAACTTATTTGTAAAGTTAACGCCCTAAGAAATAAAGCCGTTAGCTTTTGTTTTATAAACTTTTTCAAATTTCAAACCATGTTTATACGATAAATATTCAATTTAAGATCACAAAAATAATTATATTTATTTTCAATATAAAAAGTGATCAAAATGATTTTCCCCTTCGTAAGTAATGATGAAAATTAATTAAAATTGAGGGGTACACCCGTGAATAAATTCAAACTGTTATGCATAACTTTAGCAAGTGTCGTGTTATTGCAAGCGTGTAATGATGACGATGATAAAACTGTGGAAGTTGCTGATGAACCTATGTCCACTATGACGATAGTAGATACAGCCGTTTCTGCAGGTAACTTTACCACACTAGTAGCCGCATTACAGGCTACCGGCTTAGATGTAACACTCGGCGATACCAGTCAAAAATTTACTGTTTTTGCTCCAACAGACGAAGCATTTGCCTTACTTGGACAAGAAACCATTGATGCTTTGTTAGCTGATACAGAAACATTAACAGATATTTTAACCTACCACGTTGTTAGCGGTGAGGTTCCAGCAAGTGCAGCGATATCGCTAGCGGGTACCAAAGTCGAAATGGTCAGTGGTGATGAGGTAGGCTTATCACTGGCAAACGATAGCTTATTGGTCAACACGGTGACCGTAATTGACACTGATATAGTTACTGCCAACGGCATTATTCATGTCATAGATGCGGTGTTACTACCTCCAGAAGAAATGATGGAGCCAACAATGAATATTGTTGAAACAGCCATTGCCAATGGCAGCTTTACTACCTTAGTTAGTGCTTTACAGGCAACTAATTTAGATGCGGTATTAGCTGATGAAAGCACTGATTTCACCGTGTTTGCTCCTACAGATGATGCGTTTGCATTAATTGATGAAAAAACCATGAGCACACTATTAGCTAATCCTGACGTGTTATCTAGCATTCTTTTACAACATGTCGTTTCTGATGCAGCCGTTGATTCGGTTACTGCTTATACCTTAAACGGTACTTCTGTTGAAACAGCATCAACGGCTATGCAACCCATAGTGATTAATACCATGACAGATAAGTTAACTTTTGGCGGAGCTAATATTGTCATCAAAGATATCTATACCACCAATGGCATAATCCATGTGATTGATGCTGTGATTGTAGGTGAAGTAGAAATCCCTGCACATATGAGTTTAGTGGAAGTAGCGATTGATAACGGAAATTTTACAACACTTGCATCAGCACTTGTCGCAACCAATTTAGATAGTGTACTGGGTGATCTTGATAATAATTATACGGTATTCGCACCAACCGATGATGCATTTGCAAAACTTGCAGAAGGTACCTTAGAAAGTTTAACCACAGAACAGTTATCAAACATTCTTTTGTATCATGTACTACCAGGTAAAGTCATGTCTGATGCAGCTATCTCATTAGCACAAACAGCAGATAATATGACCAACACAGCATCAGGAACCTCAATCGCATTATCATTTGTTGATAGCATGCTGTTTGCTAATGGCGCAAAAGTGAGTGCTGCAGATGTGATGGCAACTAACGGCGTCATTCATGTTGTTGATACTGTTATCTTACCTCCTACATCAGTTGATATGTCTTCAAAAACCATTGTAGAGGTAGCAGTCGATGACCCTGATAATTTTTCAACCTTAGTAACTGCCTTAACTGCGGCTGACTTAGTGTCTACATTGGCTGATGAAAGCGCAACTTTTACAGTATTCGCTCCCACTAATGCTGCTTTTGATAAAATTGATGCTGATGCCCTAGCTGCATTATTAGCAGACACTTCAGCGTTAACCAATGTGTTATTAACACATGTGGTTAGTGATAGCGCTATTTCAACGATTGATGCTTATGCTGCGAACGGTATGTCACTCACCACTGCATCGGGTAGTGAAATAGCTGTCTCTGTCGATACTGAAAATGGCACCTTAATGATTGGAGGTGCAAATGTAACGATTACCGAAATAATAACGAGCAACGGCATTATTCACGTCATTGACACGGTAATTTTAGAGTAATTATGACCTTTAGCTGTGCAACGCTTTGCCCCTGAATACGCTATACAGGGGCTTTTTTATTACTACAAATCACATTTATTTGATCGCCTAAGCATTTTACTTCGTATGAACTAATATGAAAAATATCATTGAACATGAATTAAAAAACTTAACTCTGCCAGTCTTTGAGCTATCAGTATTTATTTTGCCCGAAGGTAAGATGAGGTTAAGGATTTTTGAAACTAAATACCTAAAAATGTTGAGTATGATCTCATCTCATCAAATGTTTGTTATTCAACTTACATCAAAGCCTGCTGGTGCTGAGCATAATAATTGGGGCAGCCTAGTAAAAATAAAGGACTTTAACCAAGGTGAGGATGGTGTTTTGGAAATAGAGGTACATTGCTGTGCACTAGTTCAACTAGCAGACATTACTCTTGATAAAAATAACTTAGTATTTGGGAAAATAACCTATCGCAATCATTGGTCTCAAAACAGCACTGATGAAAATATGACCTCGTTAGAATTAGGCACAGCGCTTAACGATATTATCAATAATAATACTTTATTAAATCACTTATATCAGTATAGATCGTTAAACAACACTTACTGGGTAACAGCGAGGTGGTTGGAACTTTTACCTGTGAGTTTAAAAATAAAAAGCCAATTTGCTAAAATAAATACCTTTACTCACGCGAAAGATTTTGTTGATTCAATTATCTATAAATAATTTTACTATTAAGTGATCTTTAATTGCTATCCACCGTATAGGTATTTAAATGATAACTAATTGGTGTTTACGGTGATGCAAACAAATTTGCTATGCAAAGAGACAAATGCTAATCTATTAAGATGCCTAATGAAATAGATCACTCCCAGCTTTGTCTAAAACTTAAAGCTGTAGCACAAAGCAGAGACAAACAAGCCTTTACAGTGTTGTTCAAGTTTTTTGCAACTAAAATTTTACGCATAGCCCGTGGTAAATTCCCAAATGAAGCACAAGCTAATGAAGTGGTTCAAGAAACCATGAGTAATGTTTGGCGTAAAGCACACCTTTTTAATGCTGATAAAGGCGCTGCTACCACCTGGGTTTATACAGTAATGCGTAATGTAACCTTTGATATGTTACGTAAAATTAAAGGTAACAAAGAAGATAACTTAAGTGATGATATCTGGCCTATGGCCGAAAGCATGGTTAGTGAGACTGACAACTATGAAGATCATCTTGCTCAAGATAACTTGCTCAGCGTTATTGATACCCTTCCAGAAGCACAAAAGGAAGTAGTAAAAGGTTTTTACTTGATGGAAATGTCCCAAGAACAATTAGCGACTAAATTAAATTTACCTTTAGGCACGATAAAATCTAGGTTGCGCTTAGCGCTCGCTAAACTCAAGGTGCAGTTAGGAGAGGATCATGATTAAACATCACCCTACATTTGAGTTACTCAAGTCATTCGTCGATGGTGAACTACCAGCATCCTTATCAGCAGGTATTGCGATTCATGCGGATATGTGCGCTGTTTGCCAACATCAAATTGCACAACTAACCGAGCAAGTTGCAGAAGCTAGCTTTGAATTTGAAGAGGCTTTTCTTGACCGTTTTATTGTTGATTCTAATGACGATATTGAGGACATGCCAGTCATCAATTTTGATCAAATGATTGATGATATAACCGCATCTAACGCATTAACAGAAACGGTTGTTAAAACAGAAAAGCAGATATCATTTAATGAGCAATCATATACTTTACCGAATGCACTCCATAATATGGACCTTGGCAGAACAACCCACATTGGTAAGTTATCTAGAGCACGCATTCAACTCGATGAAAATGAAATTCACACCAGTTTATTGCACATTCAACCTGGTGGCGGTGTGCCTGAGCATACACACAAAGGATTTGAATTAACGTTATTACTAGACGGTTCTTTTGAAGACGAAAACGGTCAATATGTAAAAGGTGATTTTATCATGTTAAATGGTGATCATCAGCATCACCCAATATCACCTGAAGGATGTTTATGCTATACCGTAGCAAACGATGCATTGCATTTTACTCAGGGAATAAACAAGTTACTTAATCCAATAGGTTCATTTATTTACTAAATGAAATTAGGAGTTGGCTATGATCCTTAACGTTGATAAGAAAGATTTACACATAGGTATTAGTGCGTGTTTGATTGGTGAAAAAGTGCGCTTTGACGCCAGTAGTAAGCCTTCAAAATTCTGTATTAATGAGCTTTCTCAGCATGCGACCTTTAAAAGCTTTTGCCCTGAAGTGGCAATAGGTTTACCGGTACCAAGAAAAACTATTAGGCAAATTAAACAAAATGATTTGATCACTGTATCGAGACCTGACGGCAGTGGTGATGTTACTCGAGCCCTAGCAGCTTATGGAAAAAAAGTGGCTGGTTTAACTAAAAACCTTAGTGGTTATATCTTTTGTGCGAAAAGCCCCACTTGTGGCATGGAACGTGTCAAAGTTTATAGCCCTGAAGGAAACTCATTAAAATCAAATGGTATTGGTGTATTTGCCAATGAAATAATGAAAGCAAACCCACTATTACCTTGTGAAGAAAACGGACGACTCAATGATCCATTGATACGGGAAAACTTTATTGCTCGCGTATATGCATACAAACACTGGCAACAGTTAACTGAATCAGGCTTAACTAAACATAAACTCACCAGTTTTCATAGCCAATATAAGTATACCGTTATGAGTCACGATTTAATTGCTTACAAACAATTAGGACAATTATTGGCTAGAGCAGATATAGCATTAGAGCCGATGGCAGAACAATATATTAGCGGTTTAATGCAAGCGCTTAAAACACTAGCAACAAGAAAAAAACATGCTAATACTTTAGCGCATATTCAAGGCTATTTCTCTAAACACCTTCAATGCAATGAACGTAAAGAGTTAACACAGCAAATACATGATTATCGTTTAGGCTTGATTCCGTTAATGGCACCGCTGACCTTGATCAAACATTACCTTTTACAATACCCCAAAAATTATTTAGCGAAACAGTCTTATTTATCGCCTTACCCTGAACAGTTAAAACTCAGGTACGCATACTAAGACACTTTTCTAAGTAAACTCCAAGGAATACTTGTGTTACTTTGGCTCAGAAATGATTTAAGAACCCACGATAACCCAGCCTTACACTACTTTTTAAACCATAAAAAGTCTGAAGATGTCGGTAAGGCTATTTTCTTTGTTTCAAAAACTCAATGGCGACAACATCATTGGTCAGAGATAAAAATAGACTTTATCTTAAGACATGCTTATTCCCTGATTAAAGAACTCGCCCGCATAGGTATTAAGCTCGATATTGTTCATGTCGATACCTTTAAGCAGCAAACGAAATACATAAAAGAGTATTGCCAACAACATGCAATATCCGAAGTTGTTGCCAACGCTGAACTTGAATATAACGAACAACAACGAGACACAGCACTTATTGAACAAGGCGTTAATCTCACCCTGTTTGAATCTGATGTGATTGTGCCAAAAGGAAAAATACTCACAAAATCCAATACTATGTTTAAAGTGTATACTCCCTTTAAGCGCGCTTGGCTAAAGTATCTGCTAAGCAATGGTTTTGAATACTTAGGTAAAATTCAAGCCCGTGAAAATATTACGGCGACCACCAAAAACAATAGCGATATTGATATAAATAATTCGCCCTCAAAACATTGGCCACTTGCTGATGAATTTGAGCAAGAGGTACTAACTCAATTTATTAATCACAAGCATAAATATTATAAAGAAAAAAGAGACATTCCGAGCATAAAAGGAACTTCGGGAATATCTCCTTACTTAGCTGCTGGTGTAATTAGCCCTAGATATGTATTAAGACTTCTGCTTAACCATTGGCCTGACCTATTACTGGCGAGTGATAGCGAAAATTTCTGCTGGCTCAATGAAATTATTTGGCGAGAATTTTATCGCAACTTATTATTTCACCACCCCGCGCTATCAAAACACCAATGCTTCAAAGCAAAATATCAGCAGGTTCGTTGGCCTAATAATCCCAAACACTTTGAGGCATGGAAACAAGGGCGAACCGGTTACCCAATTATTGATGCAGCTATGAGACAACTCAATACCACGGGCTGGATGCATAATCGACTTCGCATGTTAACGGCAAGTTTTCTCACTAAACATCTTTTAATAGATTGGCGTTGGGGTGAGCAGTATTTTATGCAGCAACTTATTGATGGCGACTTAGCCGCTAATAATGGTGGCTGGCAATGGTCTGCCAGTACCGGTTGTGATGCTCAACCGTATTTTCGCGTGTTTAACCCTATCAGGCAAAGTGAAAAATTTGATCCTTATGGAAAATTCATACGTATATATTTACCAGAGTTAAATGCTGTGCCTGATAAAGAAATACATTTTCCTCACAAATACCTAGAAAAGCATCAACTAGATATTTATTGGCCAGCTATTGTTGAACATGGTACTGCTAGAGTTGAAGCGATAGCGTTTTACCAATCAATTGAAAGAAATGATAAAGGAAATATATGAGTGCGCAATTAAGTATTGTTAATAAAGATAAACAGCAGCTACCTGCTTGGTTAGATAACTTTATTGATATCTACAGCCATTTGACGGTAGATAATCTGCATTTATTGGATGAATTGTATCACCAAGACATTATCTTTATTGACCCTATACATTCATTAAATGGAATAGAGAAGTTAACAGCTTATTTCGACAACCTTTATAGCAATCTGGTCAGTTGTAACTTCACCATCGTTCAGGTGATACATGAGGGCAACCAAGCAGCCATTTATTGGCAAATGAAATTTTGCCACCCTAAGTTAAACAAGGGGTTTGAAATTGAAGTGTCTGGCAGTTCTCAAATCCAAGGGATTGACGATAAAATTATCTATCACAAAGACTTTGTTGATTTGGGCGCGATGCTTTATGAGCACATTCCGTTTCTCGGTAAATTAATTGCTTTTATCAAGCGCAGAGCAAGTAAGCATGAATAAGTTCGCCTTAAATACTCAAGGTAAAGTCGTACTCATTACGGGCGCTACATCAGGTATTGGTCTGGCTTTATACTTACATTATAAAAAGTTAGGTTATCAAGTGATCACCTGCGGACGAAACAAAGAAAAGCTAGCGGAACTAACCCCAGATGCTGCAATGCACTTAGTTTTTGATGTTAACGATATTAGCGCCATTGAAATGGCAACTAAGCAAGTAGTTTATATTGATATACTTATTCTTAATGCTGGTACTTGTCTTTATATTAATAACGCTAGGCAATTTGATGGTAAAAGCTTTAGAGAAGTGATCAATACTAACTTACTTGCCATGGGGGCTTTATTAGAGTGTTTTTTACCTAAGGTCATTGCTGGTGGACAATTAGCTTTAGTAAGTTCTAGCGCGACTATTTTACCCTTTGCTCGAGCAGAAGCATACGGAGCATCAAAAGCAGGGGTAGACTATTTAGCCAATAGTTTAAGGATAGATTTAGTGAGTGAGCATATTGATGTTTGTCTTATTCACCCAGGCTTTATAAAAACGCCTTTAACCGATAAAAATAACTTTGCCATGCCATTTTTACTTACGGCAGAGCAAGCAGCAGATAGAATTTATCAAGGTATAAAACGAAGAAAGCATTATCTACATTTTCCAAAGCGCTTAACTTTATTGTTAAAGCTGTTAGCTTTTTTACCGCAATCTTTTAGTAGATTGCTACTGAGCAAGGGATTAAACACATGAAAAATATAGCCGTTATAGGATCAGGCATTTCAGGATTAACCGCTGCTTATCTATTGTCAAAAAAGCACCATGTTACTGTTTTTGAAAAAAACTCAACACTTGGTGGCCATACCGCTACCGTTGATGTGTCGATAGAACAACAAGATTACGCCATTGATACCGGATTCATTGTTTTTAATAATAAAACCTACCCTAACTTTTTAGCTTTACTGAGTGAAATTGGTATTGATAAACAAGAAACTGAAATGAGTTTTTCAGTTCATAACAGTAAAACCGGTCTAGAATATAATGGTCATAACCTTAATTCTTTATTCGCACAAAGACGCAATGTCTTCAGACCTAAATTTTGGATGCTTATCAAAGATATTTTACGTTTTAACAAACTTTGTAAAGAAACTTACCAGCAAAATACCTACCAAGCAGAATTAACTCTAGGAGAGTTTTTATCCATTCATCGCTTTAGTGCATTTTTTGCTGAGCATTATATTTTACCAATGGGCGCGGCAATTTGGTCAAGCTCGTTAGCGCAAATGGAAGCTTTTGAATTTCAATTTTTTGTCAAGTTTTTCTATAACCATGGCTTACTCAATATCAAAGACAGGCCGCAATGGTATGTTATTCCAAACGGCTCACGTAGCTATTTAACGCCATTGTGTCAGCCGTTTGCAAAAAACATTCACTTAAACGCCAACATTAAAAATATTACAAGAACAACAGAGGGTATCACTATCAACTTTGATGATGATCCTGAGCAGTATTTTGATGAGGTTGTTATTGCTTGTCATTCAGACCAAGCGTTAGCCCTATTATCTGATGCCACGGCCAATGAAAGAAACGTGCTGTCAGCGATGCCATATAAAGCCAACTCAGTCGTGCTACATACTGATACTGAAATGTTACCTAAACGAAAAAAAGCTTGGGCAAGTTGGAATTATCAATTAAGTGATAACCGCGACGCTGATGCTAGTGTCACTTACAATATGAATATTCTGCAAGGCATTCAGTCGAAGCACACTTTTTGCGTAACCTTAAACCAAAAGCAAGCAATTGATCCCGATAAAATTTTAAAAGAGTTTACTTACCATCACCCTGTTTTCTCATTACAGTCATGTCGAGCGCAAAAACTGCGCAGTTTAATTTGTGGTCAACGAAAAACTCACTTTGCTGGCGCCTATTGGCATAACGGTTTTCATGAAGATGGCGTAAGAAGTGCTATTGAGGTTGCCAAACGTTTTGGCTGCGCCCTCAATGTCGCAACTAAAGACTAGGCTAACGGCGAACTCTATGAGTAATACACCGATTAATCAAATATATACCGGTAATATTTATCACCGTAGATTTACACCGACAGATCACCGCTTTAATTATCGGTTATTTATGTTGGCCTTAGATGTTGAACAAATGGATCAAAAACAAGGTGCTACGGGCGTTTTTGGTTTCTCATGCTTTAAACCACTTTGGTTTAACGCAAAGGACTACTTAAAGGCAGTACAAGACAGTAAGACAAAAAATTATCATAAAAGTGAACCTAAACCATTATTTGCTCGTATAACAGATAAAGTTCAACAGCTTAAAGGTAATGCAGAGATATCTCGCATCACCATGCTAGCGCAAGTAAGGTGCTTTGGAGTTTACTTTAGCCCCGCGAATTTTTATTTTTGTTACAACGCAAATAATGACTGTGAACAAATGTTGGTAGAGGTAAGTAATACCCCATGGCATGAAAGACATTATTATTTAGTCGATATAACGAAAAAAGATGTCGGCGAAAAAGAATTCCAAGTATCTCCCTTTATGGACTTAAATATGCGTTACCACTGGCGGGTAAAACCACCAGAGCTAAATAATAAATTGTTTATTAAAATAGAAAACCATAATACGCATGGTGATATGAACAAAGTTTTTGAAGCTGGTTTGGCGATGCAGCCTAAACCATTAACAGCAAAAAATATTTTCAAAACATGGTGTAGTTTACCTGTGATGACAGTGAAAATAGTCACCAGTATTTATTGGCAAGCATTAACGCTAGTTATTAAGCGCATTCCTTTTATTGGTTACCAAACCTTAGCAGATAAAAAGCGGAGTTAAACATGGAAAACATTGCACCTATCAGCATAAAAAATAGATTGAATTGGTTTGAGGGTCACTGTCGAAATTTGATTTTCTCATTATTTTCAAAAATTAATTATGGCATATTAGAAGTGGTAGAAGGCAACCAACACCATTTCTTTCCTAACCCCCCAAATACAGCTAAGGTAAACGGAAAAATAATCATTCATGATAGTAGTGTCTATAAAGACTTTGTTCGTGGTGGCAGTATTGGTGCAGCAGAGTCATTTATAGAAGGAAAATGGACCAGTCCAGACCTCACATCGGTAATCCGTATTTTTGCAAAAGCTCAGCAACAAACCGACCAATTAGAAAAAAAAGGGGCTTGGTTAAACAAGCTTAAGAATCAGTTTTTTCATTGGCAAAATCGTAATAACCAATCGGGTTCTAAACGCAATATTCTTGCGCACTATGATTTAGGTAATGAGCTATACACCCGTTTTCTTGATGACAGTATGATGTATTCTTCGGCTATTTACCCATCACCTGAAGCAACGTTAGCTGAGGCACAACAACATAAATTAAAAACAATTTGCGCACGATTAGCCTTAACAGAAGATGATCATTTACTAGAAATTGGCACGGGCTGGGGCGGTTTAGCGATTTATGCCGCCAAGCACTATGGTTGTAAAGTCACCACAACAACCATTTCAGATGCGCAATATGAATTTGCCCAAGCCAAAGTAAAAGCCAATGGGCTTGAACAGCAAATTACCTTATTAAAAGACGATTACCGTGATCTCAAAGGGAAATTTGATAAATTAGTATCTATTGAAATGATAGAAGCTGTTGGCTACGAATATTTACCTAGCTTTTTTGAGGTATGTAATCGCTGCTTAAAGCCAGGTGGAAAACTGTTAATTCAATCTATCACCATTGCCGACCAACGTTTTGATTACTATAAAAACAATGTTGATTTTATTCAGCGCTATATTTTCCCAGGAGGCTTCCTTCCTTCAATCTCAGTGTTATCTGATCAATTAACGAAACATTCTGACTTAGTGGTAGAAACTATCGACGACATAGGTTTAGACTACGCAAAAACACTCGCTGATTGGCGAACAGCCTTTTTAGATTCTTGGTCAGAATTAACCAGTTTTGGCTACGATAAAGCATTTAAACGTCTGTGGCTTTATTATTTTGCTTATTGCGAAGGTGCGTTTTTAGAACGCTCAACCAGTACCGTGCATTTAGTTGCTCGTAAATGATTTGGCTATGTTAAAGATTATGTTTAAAATAACTTTTATCGCTATTTTATTTTCTTTATTATCCGCCTGTACCACGGTGCCTGACGGCGTAAAACCTGTAGAGAAATTTAACCTTAGTAAATACCAAGGAAAGTGGTATGAAATTGCCCGCCTTGACCATTCATTTGAAAGAGGGTTAGAGCAAGTAACTGCTGAGTATCAATTAATGCCAGAGGGCTATGTAAAAGTTACCAATAGAGGCTTTTCAACACAAAAGCAAACTTGGAGTGAAGCCATTGGTAAAGCTAAATTTGTTGAAGCAACCGATATAGGCTTTTTAAAAGTATCTTTCTTTGGTCCGTTTTATGGCTCTTATGTGATATTTGAATTAGACAAACAATACCAATATTCATTTGTTGCAGGGCCAAACACTTCATATTTGTGGTTATTGTCACGAAGTCCTACCCCAGATAAAGCTGTAGTAGATAAGTTTTTAAGTATGTCGAAAGATTTAGGCTTTGATACAAATGAAATTATTTTTCCTGTACACCGGATGCTGCCAAAACAAAATCAATAATCACATGAATCAGACTGTGAACAGCTAGGGCTATTATTGTATTTCAATATATGATTAATGCAATTAACCGGCATGGGTAGTGATTTCACTTACGCTCAGTAGCGGACTTGTAATCACATGGTCTAAGCCAAGTAAATTAATCACTAAATAGGCGCGGTGTGCAAACGGGCATGCATAGGACATATA
>CAKZQF010000050.1 GCA_937139475.1 uncultured Gammaproteobacteria bacterium
CCCAGCTCCACAAGCCATTAACTGCGAGGGTTGTGGCGATTTATGTTACTTTAGAGGGGAAAATCCCTAGAACCCCAATGTGTAAAAGCTTCGGGAAGCAGTCAACAAAAATCTGCTAACGCTTTAAAGTTCCCGAAACTATGCCATGAGCTGTCAACCGAAATATTAACTAATACATATCAACCTTATCCTTATCATCATTTTGCAATCACAGAACCTAAGCTTAGAGAAATATACGCCCCAGCATTTAGAGATCGTATAGCTCAAATGTGGATTGCACTACAATTGGCACCTATTATGGAAAATCAATTCATTGATGACACCTATGCCAATAGAAAAGGTAAAGGAACTCTTGCTGCTATTGCAAAAGTTCAAAAACTAATGCGCCAACCACGACATACTTGGGGGCTACAGCTCGACATTTACAGTTATTTCAATAGCATTAATAAAAGAGAGCTTCTAACGCAACTACACAATCTCATTTACAATTCAAAATTAAGCCCATTGCGCCAATATTGCCTAGCAAACCTAATAGAAAAGATCATAGAGCAGGATGCCACGAAGCTACAAAACGAGCGAACTGGAAACCAATACTTACTTAACCAAATCCCGCACCATAAGAAGCTACAGTTTAACAATACGGAACAGGTTGGGTTGCCCATAGGTAGCGTTACTAGTCAACTCTTCGGTAATTTTTACCTCAACAACCTTGACCACGAAATAAAACACACACTGAAGGTTAAGGGGTACGTTCGGTATATGGATGATTTATTTATCTTATCTAATTCGCCTGAAAAATTGCAAGAATGGAAAGAACATATTGAATGGTATCTCACTTCTCGCCTGCAATTAAAATTACATCCTACAAAGGTGCATTTATCACCTATTGAGGAGGGGTTTGATTACTTGGGATTTCGTGTATTTCCCCATTATAAACATGTTCGCAAAACCACCATTTCATCATTGAAAGAGCGTTTGCGCTACTTTAATGCGATTCTAGACACTGGTGCGATTAGTGTCTTTTTAAGATCTAGACCAAGTCGAGGGAGATGGAGTAAGCATGCTATCCATTACGCACCACTTTACACTCAGCTAAAAGCTATGCAATCAACGATAAATAGCTATTACGGACTACTTAGTCAAGCCAATCATTGTCAATTGAGAAAGCAAATATATCATAAGAATTTTGGCGAACTGAAACGTTATTTATTACCCAATAACGGTTATTACAATCACTTCACCATAAAGAAGGGTCTTCACTTTAATAAGATGGCTCCGGATACTTTATGTTGGCCTGAGACGCAGGATGCGTAGTTCGTGTTGCTCGGATTGTTGCTGTTGACGTTACCATTGTTGAGGTTCACGTTGTAATAGTTAGAACCATCAGGTGTCACCGACCAATAGTTGTTGTTGGTCGGCCAACCGCGCGCGTTTGCATTTATTGTTTAACTCGAAGTGTTGCCTTTCGACTTACTTCCCTTGAATACCCATAAGGTCATAAATGCCGATAACATACCAGGGCCCACATGTTAACATCGTAACGTTAACATTCTCTGAGCACGACATTGTCGCTATGTACCCTGTTAATTTTCCGAGAACCATCTTATTAAAACGTTATATCGCTTGCTTAACAGCAATCAACAACCAATCTAATGAAGAACTTGAAGCTTTCGTCGTCATCACTTTATTGACTATTGCTTCGGGTAAAAACAATCGAACATATCGACGATTTAACAGTTCTTCATTACAAGATGTCTTCTCTTCAGTATCGTCCATTTGAGCACGCTGCTCTTGCCTCCAAGACTCCCACTCAGAAAAATCGATGATTATTTCTAACTCAATAACAGCCTCTGTACCTATGTCAATTCCAGCTTGCTTTAATGATTCTATAGGAAGCCCACCATACAACACCTCTCTTCCATTCAATTTCTTAACCTTTTTCCTTAACACCTTCAATGTCGGTAATTGGTCCTGTTTAGATACCCACTGCTGCCAACCAAAGAGTGATTGCTCATAGAAACGTACAAACATCCCCTCTTTTATGCCAACAATACGTTGACTGCTTTCAACCAATGATAATTTATTTTCAATATTCACCTATCTTCCCCCTTTTAAAAAGTGCCAGATGCAACTCTGGCACTTCAAAAATTAAAAATTAAAACGTTAAACTCTAAACGCTCAACTTTAAGGATTTGAGACGCAGGATGCGTAGTACGTGTAGCTCGGACCGTCGCTGAAGACGCCGCCATTGATGAGGTACACGCTGTAATAGAAAGAACCATCAGGAGTCGCCGACAAATAGGAGCTGATGGCCGGCCAACCGCGCGCGGTAAACATATTACCAAATATGTCGTATAGCTCCCCTTTTAACTCGTCTCTTGTCGCTAAACGCCAGTTTGTCCGTCCGCCGAGACTAAGGGTGTTGTAGGTAGTACATAGTGCATTTGCGTTAGTCCAGTTGAATCGGTAGAAACTACCACTTGGGCCGAAAGTTCCATTTTCATTAAAAATACCGTCTGTAGCACTACCGCCAATGCTGTCTAAGTAGGCCTCTGATGGTGAATTGGTAAATAACTTACCTGTACCTGTATCAAAGATATCAATACGCGCCCCCGATAAGTCAGCCGACACATTCACATCCACCGTATTACTGATGACGCCATCCTTCGTGGCCGTGAGGGTCGTATTACCCACCTCAACCGCAGACAATAAACCGGCTGATGACACGGTAGCCGTCGCCGTATCGATAGGAGTCCACGTCACTGAGTTAGAGATGTCAGAGGACGTCATATCACTGAATGTCGCTGTTGCAGTTAACTGCTGAGTCTGACCTTTTGCTACGTTGACCGGTGAAGGCGTCACTTGAATCGATGTAATGACCGCTGCCGACACATTCACATCCACCGTATTACTGGTCACGCCATCCTTCGTGGCCGTGAGGGTCGTATTACCCACCTCAACCGCAGACAATAAACCGGCTGATGACACGGTAGCCGTCGCCGTATCGATAGGAGTCCACGTCACTGAGTTAGAGATGTCAGAGGACGTCATATCACTGAATGTCGCTGTTGCAGTTAACTGCTGAGTCTGACCTTTTGCTACGTTGACCGGTGAAGGCGTCACTTGAATCGATGTAATGACCGCTGCCGACACATTCACATCCACCGTATTACTGGTCACGCCATCCTTCGTGGCCGTGAGGGTCGTATTACCCACGTTAGTCGCGGTAAATACGCCTGGAACATCAAAGCGTCCTGCATCAGAGTTGCTTGTGTGCCAATCACTCACGGTTAAATCCGTCAATGTGCGAGATGAACCATCAGAGTAGTGACCAACCGCTTCAAAGGGCTGCTTGTTACCTACCGCAAGCGTCACTCCCCCAACACCTCGAGTTGTTATCAGTGAAGCGGTGATATCTATACGTTCTAATTTTACTGTTGATTCAGAGAAGGCACCTTCTGAATTACAACCGGTTAATAGCATTAATAGTGGAAAAATTACTATTGCAAATAGTGATTTAAAATATTTATTCATAGTAATACAACCTATTTTTGATACTGGAAGCTAGGAATGGTGATTTCAACTCGGCGATTTTTAGCTCGTCCTTCTGCAGTATTGTTATCAGCAACAGGTTGAGACCCACCTTCACCTCTCCACTCAAGTTGCGTCGGTGTGGCACCCAATTCAATCAGTTTATTGACGACCGCTTGAGCACGATGCTCAGAAAGGTGTTGGTTATAGAGTGCTGAGCCTGTTGAGTCAGTGTGTCCAACAACTTTGGTATGAGCTTGTGGGTAAGAATTTAATACTGAAGAGGTCTCTGTTAATTGGTCAATAAACTCTTGGCTAGGTTCGACTGAATCAAAACCAAACAATCCATCTGTAGTTTTTGGTGAAAATTCCTGTATTTGAGGAGGTACTTTTACAGTGGCTGTCTCTTTAACGGGAGTATCTTCGATAATAGACGTTGGCGCTGCTTCGACTAACGCTGGTTGTGTTGTACTGCCAAACGTATAGGTTAGACTGACCAACAATCCATGGCTATCATACTTACCCGTATTTGACTTACCAATACTGTCAATGTATTGGTAGCCCGTTGATAATCGGACGTTAGGGTTAAAGTGATAGTTAATCCCTACCTCACCGAGAGGAGAAAAACCTGTCGCATCGCTCTTACTTGAAGACAGTTGCGTTTTTTCCATGTCCCAATAAGCAGCACCAAGCCGACCGTATAAACTTAGGTTATCTCGTAGGTACCAATCGTAACGAAGAGCACTTTCAATCAACCAAGTTTTAACATTAACTGATGTAGTGTCCGCCTTTAGTTCATCGTGATATTGATAGCCTAAATCCCAACTCCAAGAGGGCGTAAACTGTAACCCGCCATAGAGACCTAAAATTGTGCCCTCTTGATTTGAATGATTGTAATTGTCGTCTAAGGCCCATTGATACCCACCCTTTACGCCAACAAAAATCTGAGGGGACTCCGTTGCAGCCAGTACTGGAATACTGAATAAACTAGTAAATAATATTATTTTTTTCATAATTTTCATATAGATAGATAGATAGATAGATAGATAGATAGATAGATAGATAGATAGATAGTATCATTTTTAAGCAAATTTAAGCAAATATTACTTGTATATTTGCTTAAATCAACAGGTCGGCTTTGTTTATACTTTATTGCCTACAAAGAACCACTCTCATCTTATCCAAAATCCAAAAAATGAAAACCAAATAGCCAGTCTCAGAGAGATAAATATCGATAGAAGGTAGCGCAAAAAATCGAAATAGACTCACAAAATAGAGTCCACAGATAATAACTGGTTTTGATGCATTTGCTTTGCTATCAGAACACTAGAATTATTCAAGTTCACTTTCCGAACTCGATCTCGTGCAACATTGAGCCATGCGCTTGTCTACCTTGCATTAATCGGCGCTGAAAGTTATGAGGTTGCAATTTTCATTATTATCAACAATTTAGGACCTTGTGGTATATCATCGCTACCAGTTAACCATATACACTATGGGGCTTATTATACCCATATCGCAGTATAAGCGAACGTCCTACTTGCGAGCTACGCTAGGTGTTTGATTTTATATGAGGGCGTTAAACCGCTTCACAAATCCTTTGAGCGTGAATTGCATCATTTTTGTTCGGCCTGATAATCGATAAGGAGAGACAGACGTTGGTGCAATAAGTCGAACTTCATATCCTACTTTTTCAAGGTTCGAACCCAAAAATAAGCGCTGCTACAACTTCCAATTAAACACGGTGGTTTGTATGCTAAGGTTTCCAATAGTTTAGCGCGACTTATTTTGGGTTTACAAAGGACAATATTACCTTTGTGAATAGCTTCATTGAGTGCAACCCCATTTTTTACCAGGCCTATACCTAATACAGTTACAGCCATGTTGGTCTCTCCGTATGAAATGGTTAAATTACTGCCACAGAACGCTCACTTGCCAACTTTTTAGCTACTCGAATTACTGTACGAGCCGATACATTGGTGAGTTTGGCGGTATCACTAATACTCAGCTTGTTGATAACTCGTAGCTGATAGATTTTTTCGTGTAGATCTGAGTCTGCTTGCCGTCCTCTGTATTTACCTTCCTCTTTGGGGTTCTAGGGATTTTCCCCTCTAAAGTAACATAAATCGCCATACTCACCATATTTAAAGGCATACAAAGGTGG
>CAKZQF010000051.1 GCA_937139475.1 uncultured Gammaproteobacteria bacterium
CTATCTTGCGGTGCTCGTTTGGCGCATACCCCAACTGGGCTTTAAAGACTCGATTAAACGTAGCAAGCGATGAAAAACCACTCTCCAGAGCTATCACTAAAATGGTCCAGTGCTGCGACTCCTTTTGTTCCAATAAATTCTTGGCATGTTCGATTCTCAAGCTGTTTATAAAGTGGTTAAAGTTAGGGGCAGCAAAGTGCTGTCTAATCGCTCTGCTAACTTTATATTCCGAAACGCCTAATTTGTTAGCTAAATCAACCATTTTAAGATTGCGAGTAAGATACATTTTATCTTCGTTCAAGAGTGAATTGATGCCAGCAATCAACGACGGTTCAATATCTGACACTTCATTTTCATGCGGTAGAACGTGGGATTCTGGTTCAGCCCTATTATCTATCAGGCTGTATTGCTTCCACCATAGTATCACTTGGGTTATCAACATTATTTGCAGTGCTGAAATAACCACCAGCCATGGAAAAACCTGAGGAAGCATGTCAGGGGCAAAAAAGGCTTTGGCGACTACCGTGCATAAAATGACGCCGGAACAGAACGAAGAAATAAATAAAATACGCTGCCAAAACTCTTGTTTAGTTTGCCTCAAAATGCCATTGAGCGCTTCCCAACATGTTAATGCCAGCAGCGTAGAGGAGAGCAGGTTTATGACCTCCCCAAGGGCATTCGCAAGTACAACATAGGTATTACTTGTAAGCGCCGATAACTCGTAAGCCATATGAATAGAGTTATTGATGATAATAAGGGCTGCAATGAGAAGCGCAAAACAAATATGCTTTTTGGATATAGAGGCTTCGCCAGAGAACATGGCTTTGGATATTAACCACATGGCGTTGCAGGTTGCACAAGTTCCTAGGCCAATTAGATATTGATATGGTCCCAATGCTTCTGCACTAAGTTGTTGAGCCGCAACCATAGCCATTGAGCCACAAAATATTGCGAAAAATAGATGCTCTAGCCTTTTTTGCTTTACCAAAAGTTGAACGAGCATGAACCCTAAACCGACAAACAGCAGTGCAAAGTAAGCTGTATTTAAACTCATTGTGGGTTTCCTTATTCATGTCGTGGCGAAATTTTAATATGTTGACTATATACAAAGCAAAACTGCTTTGTAAGTAATTGTGACTCTCGCAAAATGACAAAATGTGTAGCTCAAAATCCGAATATGATGAGAGATAAAGGTGGTGAAGCTCAATAATGAGGTACTGAACATTAGATGAGTCTTTATATGAACCATACGAACGAGTACTATTTAACCGCGGCTAATAAGTCGTTTTTTAATCCCCACGATATTCTCAAACTTCTCACTCGAAGCTGGGTCTTGGTTGCCCTTATAGGGCAATGGATCTTTGCCCTATACATTTTTGTTCGATTTGGTATGCCGAGTTTAAGTGGCAACCTAACAAGCGCCGATACTTCAGGACTGATTAAAGGCTATGTAGCTGGTGACGAGTTTGGTAATGGCGTATTACTGCTACATTTACTGCCCGCTATTTTGCTCAGTTTCGGTGGAACACTTCAGTTATTGCCCTATTTACGAAAGAAATATCCCGCCCTCCATCGGTGGAACGGCAGGATGTTTTTAACCCTTGGCCTGTTGGGTACGCTATCAGGTTTTTATTTATTGTGGGGGCTAGATGTTAGGTTAAGTGATAAAGGGTCCATAGGTTTAACGCTCAACGGTTTATTAATATTATTGACAGTGATGCTAGCATGGAAGTTTGCCATAAAGCGTCAATACCAAAAGCATATGCGTTGGGCCATCCATGCATTTATCTTGATTAACGGTGTATGGACCGTTCGTTTGTATATGATGAGCTGGTATTTATTAAACCAAGGGCCAAACGGAAATACCGCTAACATTGATGGTCCCGCAGATATCACAATATCATTTGCATCTTATTTGTTACCCATGCTAATTGCCGAAATTTACTTTTGGGCAATGCGGCAAAAAAGCACATATCGAGTATCAATTACTAACCTATTTATGTTGTTTGGTCTACTGCTCACAATCTTGGGGGTAGTGTCAGCAACTCTTTTTATGTGGTGGCCTAACATAGTCGTTTAAGTAATTTTTTTAATCAATACCTACGGTTTACTGTCAACGTTATTAGATTGGCGATACAGCTTCATTCATTTTATTGGCTGACTGTTAGTAGACGCCTATTGTCCGCGTCATGCTGGAAATAGAGTTACCAAGGCTTCTAGTCGTTTGGTATTGATTAAAGTTTAGCAAGTATTACGGATAGGCTATTACTGATACGTATCCATAATACACTGTTGGCATCTTAGCCAGTTTTGGAGATTTAAAGGGGATTTACCATGTCACAATTATCAGAATTTAAAATTAATATAAAAATAAAACTCAGTGCATTATGGGCTTCTGTAATGTCTCTTTACATCTATTGCGACTATTTTGAGCTTTATATCCCAAATAAGATTGAAGGTATGATTAGTGGCACGACGATTTTTGGTGCAGGCGACCAAGGCGCTCTACTTGGCTTATCTTCAATCATGTTGGTTACTAGTTTAATGATTTCCTTCTCCGTACTCTTGCCCGCCACTATTAATAGGATTTTAAACCTAGTTGTCGGTTTTATAATGACACTAATGCTAGGTTATTTTTCCTTTATAGCTGGATGGTATTTCTACAAAATGTATGCAATCGTTGAGGCAATTTTAACCTTAATAATCGTCAGGTATGCATGGTGTTGGCCTAAGCAGCCGAGTGCTTAATGCGACGTTAAACGCCCCTTTAGGGGACCGCTAGTAGAGGGCACCTATCGGCCATTATCTCAAGGGATAGCTGACATTATTTAGGCTAGGATTGAGCAGCTGAACTCGACAAAATCACCCTCCTAGCCCTAAAAAATCTAAATAGGACTACTATTGACAAGAACGGATGATGTTCTTAAGTTCGTTTCTTCGAACCTCGTTCGATTAACGATTGGTTTTTCCGATGAATACAATTGGATTTATTTATTAGAAAATTTCACCTTAACAGTTTATAAGTTATATGTGTTCAATTTTTGTTCATCGAATAAAAAGGAGTACTTATGACTATCAAAAAGACAGTCCCGTTAATTACTGCTATAGCTGTTACCATGGCTTCTCTCATTTGCGCTGGTTCGGCTTCAGCAATCGAGAAAGCCAAGACCAATCAATTTTGGTGGCCTGAGCAGCTTAATCTAAGCCCTCTACGTCAACATTCACTTGAATCAAATCCGTACGGTGCCAATTTTGACTATGCCAAAGCATTTGCCTTGGTTGATTTAAGGTCAGTGAAAAAGGACATAGAAAAAACACTGACCACATCTCAAAGCTGGTGGCCCGCTGATTACGGCCACTATGGTCCTTTGATGATACGCATGGCCTGGCACAGTGCAGGTGTTTATCGGGTGCATGATGGCCGAGGTGGTGCGGCAGGTGGCCAACAACGTTTCGATCCATTAAATAGCTGGCCCGACAATGCTAACCTTGATAAAGCCCGTCGCCTGCTTTGGCCAGTAAAACAAAAGTATGGCAGAAGCCTTTCTTGGGCAGACTTAATGATACTCGCTGGAAACGTTGCGCTTGAATCAATGGGATTCGAAACTTTCGGCTTTGCCGGTGGCCGGGCTGATGATTGGGAGCCAGATTTAGTCTATTGGGGACCAGAAACGGCCTTTTTGGAAGACAAGCGCCGTGATAAAAAAGGCAAGCTAAAAGGCCCTCTTGCAGCCGTGCAAATGGGCTTAATCTATGTTAATCCCGAAGGTCCCGGTGGCAATCACGATCCGTTAGCCGCAGCAAAAGATATGAGACACTCCTTTGGACGCATGGCAATGAACGATGAAGAAATTGTCGCGCTTGTTGCTGGAGGTCACACGCTCGGGAAAGCGCATGGCAAAAAAAATCCTCAAAATTGTGTCGGACCAGAGCCGGGGGCAGCCTCAATAGAGAGGCAAGGCTTAGGGTGGATCAATAAGTGTGGCAAAGGAAACGCAGAAGATACAACTACCAGTGGCTTGGAAGGTGCTTGGACATCGACTCCTACTGCCTGGTCTATTCTTTATCTTGATAATTTGTTCAGATTTGAGTGGAAAAAGAGTAAAAGCCCGGCAGGTGCAACACAATGGATCCCTACTGATCCAACAGCAACTACTCTGGTACCCGATGCGCACGATGCGAAAAAGCGTCATGCCCCCATCATGTTTACAACGGATATAGCATTAAAAAGGGATCCTGGTTTTAGCAAAATTTCAGCACGTTTTTTGAAAAATCCAAAAGCATTTGACATGGCGTTTGCCAAAGCCTGGTTCAAGCTGACACACCGAGATATGGGGCCAAGAGCACGTTATGTTGGTGCCGATGTACCGAAAGACATTCTACTTTGGCAAGACCCTATCCCAGCAGTTAAGCACAAACTGGTTTCTAAAAATGAAATCGGTAAACTGAAAAAGCAAATTCTTGATTCAAGACTCTCCACTGCTGAGTTAGTCAGAACCGCATGGGCTTCGGCTTCAAGTCACCGTGTCACGGACATGAGAGGAGGTGCAAATGGTGCCCGCATTAGACTTGAGCCTCAAATCAATTGGCAAGTTAATAATCCAACTGAACTGAAAAATGCATTGGAAAAGTTAGCTGCGATACAAACTAAGTTCAATAAAAACTCTCATAAAGCAAAAGTGTCTCTAGCTGATGTGATAGTGCTTGGTGGAGTTGCTGCCATTGAAAGTGCCGCGAAAAAAGCCGGCTACAAAGTCGAAGTACCATTTATACCAGGGCGTGCAGACGCTAGTCAGGAACAGACTGATGTGTTGTCTTTCTCTTACTTGGAGCCAACTGCCGATGCTTTCCGTAATTATTACACCGATAGTAGTTACATGGGGCCGACAGAAATGATGGTAGATAAAGCCAACATGTTAGGGCTAACTGTGCCTGAAATGACTGTGTTGATTGGTGGTATGCGAACTTTAAATGCCAATACAAATGGTTCAGCTCACGGCGTATTTACAGATCGCCCAGGAGTGTTGAGCAATGACTTTTTTGTCAACTTACTGGATATGTCCACACAGTGGAGTATATCGACGAAGGAAGGTATCTATAAAGGCAAAGACAGAAAATCAGGCAAAGTGAAATGGACAGCTACATCTGTTGACCTTGTTTTTGGTTCAAACTCAGAATTAAGAGCAATTGCAGAGGTTTATGCTTCTGACGACGCCAAAAAGAAATTTGTAGATGACTTTATAAAAGTTTGGACAAAGGTCATGAGGCTGGATCTGTTCGATTTGAAATAACCTTACTTCCATTTCATCAGGTGGCCGCCTCGTTATTTGGCAGGCCACCTTTCAAATTCAAACTAGTGACAAAACAATATAGGCACTTGAGAGCTTGCTTTTGTTACTAGGTTTTCCTTGGATGTGCTTTGGCCGTACTAGTCGACGGCTGAATTGAATCCGGTTGAGGTAACCATATAGGTGGATTTGAGCATTAAAGCATTGTTTTTATGTTAATTACAGTCTGCTATGACTATAGCACTGCGGTGTGAATTTTCTAAAAACTAGCTACTAAAAAGCCCCTCGGGTTGAAGTGCTAGGCTTTGTCTTCAAGTAGGTATGAAGTGGCAAAGTTGATGGGTGTCCCATATTCAAATATTCACCATATTCATTCCTTTATGCTTTTTTTATAAGTATGCCAAACACTTACTGTTAACTAGTGTCGAATTTGGCCTGATACTACGAAATTAAGACGCTTTTGGTAGCCTCCATGACAATTACGAAAAATTGTAAATCACCGAAATAATTAGTACCTGTGTCTATTGATTCAGCTCAATTCCTAGCTAAAAATGCAGATTAAATAAGTGGTCTGACAATGAATGGTTTTACTTTTCGACGCACTGCCTGCTTAGTAAACGTTAAGCTAAAAACACGTGGTGGCCAGAACAATATCTCCGCGCCTAATTACGCAGTAAACCAATTGATTTATAACATTAACCACAACCATCAACGCATCCTATCATTAGGGCCATTTTGTATAGCAACTTTACATCAATAACTGGCGTTAGTCGCAGTATTCACTGGCCAACCAATAGCATTGCATCATTTTAGGAAATAATGAATTTCCCAAAATGCCATATATTAACAATACTTTTATATATACATTGAGCCGCTAAGAAAAAAGATAGCCGATATCAAAATATAACAATTAAATAAGTGGTAATAATATGTCCATAGCGCTACAAGCAATCCTTGCTTTTACTCCAATACTCCTCGCAGCCATTCTGTTAGTCGGTCTGCATTGGCCAGCAAAACGTGCGATGCCCATCGTTTATGTCGCAACGGCTGCGATAGCGTACTTTGCGTGGGAAATGAGTTTCAACCGAATTGTCGCCAGTTCGATTCAAGGTTTACTGGTTACGGTTTCCGTTTTGTGGATCATTTTTGGCGCCATAATGTTGCTTAATACACTGCAAAACTCAGGTGCAATAGCCACTATACGCGCAGGTTTTACAAACATCAGTCCTGATCGCCGCGTTCAAGCAATTATTATCGCTTGGTTATTTGGTTGCTTTATTGAAGGCGCTTCTGGTTTTGGTACCCCAGCCGCTATCGCTGCCCCATTACTCGTTGCCATCGGCTTTCCAGCAATGGCAGCGGTAATGATAGGAATGATGATTCAATCCACACCAGTATCCTTTGGTGCTGTTGGTACGCCAATAGTCATTGGTGTGAGTAGTGGCTTAGATAAAGCAAACATCAGCACACAACTAGCTTCCAATGGCAGTAACTGGGAGCAATTTCTTCAATTAATAACCTCTGAAGTAGCGGTTGGTCACGCAATTGTTGGCACCTTAATGCCGTTATTTATGATTGTGATGTTGACCCGCTTTTTTGGACCAAATAAAAGTTGGCGCGAGGGTTTCGCCATCACACCATTTGCCTTATTTGCAGGTCTTTCTTTTACTATCCCCTACGCATTAACTGGTATTTATCTAGGCCCAGAGTTCCCTTCACTAATTGGCGCCTTAGTTGGCTTAGCCATCGTCGTTCCTGCAGCCAAGTTTGGCCTGTTCATGCCAAAGAACAACTGGGACTTTGCTCCTCGTGAGCAATGGCCAACGCATTGGTTAGGCGGCTTAGTTTTCAAGAAAAATGATGACTCACAAAAACCAACAATGTCATTAGTGATTGCGTGGTTACCTTATGTCTTAGTTGCTTTAATTTTGGTTGCTAGTCGTGTTTCTAGCGAATTTAAAGCGTTCACTAAGAGTTTATCTTTCGGTCTAACCAACATTCTAGGCGAAGCCGGGATAAGTTCGAGCATCCAACCACTCTACTTACCAGGCGGTATTTTATTATTTGTTTGTTTAGTGACACTATTTCTGCACAAAATGAAGTTGAGCCAAATCATCGATTCAGCAAAAGACGCTTCTCACACCTTAGTCGGCGCAGGTTTCGTCTTGGTGTTTACCATTCCAATGGTACGGATCCTTATTAATTCAGGAGTTAACGATGCAGATTTGGCTGCGATGCCAGTGGCAATGGCCTCATTTGTAGCTGACACTTTTGGTGCCATTTATCCATTGCTTGCACCGACAATCGGCGCTATGGGTGCTTTTATTGCCGGTTCGAACACCGTAAGTAATATGATGTTAAGCCAATTTCAGTTTGAAGTGGCCAATGCTCTATCAATATCTGGTGCTTTGCTAGTGGCACAACAAGCGATTGGTGCCGCTGCTGGTAATATGATTGCTATTCATAATGTAGTTGCCGCTTCTGCGACAGTTGGCTTACTCGGTCAAGAAGGACGAACCTTACGCCGCACCATTATTCCAACGCTATATTATGTATTCGCTACTGGATTGCTGGGACTAATAGCGACCTACGCTTTTAACCTCAGTGACCCATTATTGAATTAAAAGACAAGGTAAAATAGTACTATAGGCGAGCTGACGACAAGATCAAATGCTTGGACAGTCCTCGCCTAAGTTTATACGGTGGCTTGTTGTTTCTGTAAAATAGGAAAACAGATAACTATTAGGACAGATATTTTCATACCCTTGATAATGATATTTACGCTAAGGTATATAGCGTCAATCTAGTGCTTATTTTACGGTGCAACGCGTGGTGTTTTGAGTAATCAGCATTTCCAATCAACCGGGGCCAAAACCTAAGGCTGGCCTGCGGAAGACCTCCTATCGAAGTTACCCCGTAGAAATCAAGCCAATATTACAATTAAGATTAACTAAGGTATCAAGGGTTAGTGAAAACAACACATGATCAAGTGAAAATTGGTTGCGCTAATCAGAGGATATTCTTCTCAAGCAATTAACTGCCATAAACGCAATTTCCCCCTTCTTTAAATTAGCGAACCTAAGTAATCGTATACGTCATAAATAGCCCACCTATAGGTATGTGAAAAACGCATAGATAAAAGCCTATAAATCATTATTTCTCATAACGGGTTAAAAGTATGATGAGACAACTCTAAACAGTTAACGACAAGGACAACATCAATTAATCCCTTCAAATGCCTAATTTTGTAATTAGTAAAAAGAACAAAATTTAAGTCTTTGGTTGATGCCATTAATGATGACAATGCCTATGAATTTATTTATACCTATATTGTTTGTTTTACTAATCGCGGCGAACTTAATACCTTCCGTTTTTTCAGCGACAGTGGCCAACTCTTTGACTAAAGCAAAGCGTGCCAGTGGAGAGTTTATCAGTTGGGTTGAACACCCAATCGATACTCAAGCAATTAATCAGCAGTTTTTACGTGGCGCAGACGGTCTTGCGATTGCGGATCTAGATGGTGATAACCACCAAGATATTGTTAGTGTTCATGAAGATAGTAATCATATCCGTATCGCTTTTGGAGACAACGCCGTGAATTCTTGGCACTCCGTCACTTTAGCGCAAGGAGAACTAGCCTCTCAGGCAGAAGATGTAGACATTGGTGACCTAGATGGTGATGGGCACAAAGATATCGTGATAGCTTTAGAGAGTGGAGGAATCGTAGCCTTTAAATACCCTGGCAAAGGTGTCAGAAACGTTAGCCTCTGGACACATTCGCTTGCCGAAAATACTCGTAACAGGGGCTCATTTATACGGGTTGCGCTCGCCGATTTTAATAGTGATGGTCAGTTAGAAGTCGTTGCGGCTAACAAAGGCTTTTCGCACAACAAAGCTGGAAAAATTAGCAAGCCTGGGATAACAGACTATTTAAAAGTCTATATGAAAGAAAGACTTCCTGTATCAATATTTTACCCCACGCTTGATTCACTAGCGAGTAGCGATTGGCCTGAGCAAGTGATCAGTGAACTTCGCATGCCGATTAATGCCGAGCCCATAGACCTTGATAATGACGGCGATACAGATATTGTCGCAGGAGGCCGGGGACACCAAGGGATCCTTTGGCTTAAGAATGACAAAGGGAGTTTTTCACAGCACTGGCTTAATATTGATGGATGGTGGTCCATCATTAAGGGCGGCCTTCCT
>CAKZQF010000052.1 GCA_937139475.1 uncultured Gammaproteobacteria bacterium
TCTTTGTTGTCACGAACCACGGTTGCTGTTTTGGCTTGCAAGCCGATAAGACGTTTAATGGCCTCAGAGGTTTTACCTCTGGCTTTTATTTCTAATGCTAGACCTAAATCAATTAAGCCAATGATCATGGCTGTAGCTTCAAAATAAACATGCCGTGCCATCAATGGAACGGCGTCAGGTGCAAACACGACAACCATCGAATACACCCAAGCTGTACCTGTTCCTAAAGCTATTAGAGTGTCCATATTAGCGGAGTGGTTTTTAAAGCTTTTCCAAGCGCCAACATAAAAATGCTTACCTGAAAAATACATAACACCAAAAGTTAAAATGCCGACAACCAGCCAAGACATGCGTTCAAGGTTTGTTTCAACCGTCATTTCTCCAACCACAATGCTGTAGATCATCAAAGGAACGCCGAGTGAAAGGGCAATAAACGTATCGCGCATTAGCTTTTTGTAATATGCCCAATCCGCCGCCTCTTTCTCGTCAAGCGCATCTGTTGCCGAGCTATCATCAATTGGCTTCGCGTTATACCCCACAGACTCAACAGCTTTGATCAAATCTTCTGTCTTAGCTGTCCCAGAAACTGTTACAGTCCTATCAGCAAAATTCATTTCCGCATTGACTACACCAAGAGTTGCCTTTAACGCCCCTTCAATTTTGCCTACACAGCTAGCACACCCAGCCCCTTCAATGATGAGCTGTTGGTTATGTGATACTTTCTCCAACGTATTCTCCTTACTTTTACACGAAGAGGATTGAGCTTTTGCCTGACAGCAACAGCCTGATTCGGTTTCTATATTTGTATTAGTAGTCACCATTTTTCCTCCTATGCCTTTTTAATTTGTTCAAAGTTTTCGATGAGATGACAAACCATGTTTGCAGTCGGTGCTTTGTCTTCCATTTCTTCCCATTGAGAAAGAGCTGAAGACATTTTTCCTCGAAGTGCCAACATTGCTTGAAACTGTTTTTCTGTTTCTTCAAGCCGCTCTTTGATCAGGCTTCTGACTAATGGGCACGCACTTTTACCATCTTCAGATTCATTAATAATTTCCTTGATATCTGCAACGGAAAAACCAAGGTTTCTGGCACTTAAAATGAATTTAAGTCTCGATACTTCTTTATTCGAGTATGACTTGTAGCCGTTCACTGACTTAGCAGGTTTTAACAATCCTAATCTGGTGTAATAGCGCACCGTATCAGCAGTCGTTCCAAGGCTTTTTGCCAGCTCCGCAACTTTCATATTCACTCCTCAGTTTTTTAGCTAAGTTTGTACTCTCATCTTCAGCTTAGACCTGTGTCTAAGACACAGGTCAAGTACTAATTCTAGTGAATAAGCTAAAAACTAATTTTTTGGTAAAAGAGAAATCTCGGTCAAAATCGACAGCATTAAGTACTGTAAATAGCAATAGTTTGAGCATTTCCATAATGCCTTTCCAAATATCGTACTAATCGTTCAAAACAATTGGTTATTTAAACCAATGAAAAAATCATTCTATTTTGATGGGAGTGGCGAAAAAAAGACGCACTGATCCCGTGATTAGCCAATAATTGGTGGACGATAAAGTAAGAGATGGATACCAGATTTTGGTAGGGGTGTACGCTGTAGAATTAGCTCAGAATGAATATTGCAAATACCTTCGTCTTGCGCTTCCACAAGATAGGCATTTAAATGAAAGCTTGTACAAAAACCGCCTTCACAACAAACACAATCACCAGCTTTACATTTTTCACAGTCTTCATCACCATGACGGTTTTTAGAATCTTGCGAATTTTCAGTGTGATAGTGACTATTGTCAATCATTGATTGATGATGCATATTTTTGCTTGGTTGTATAATATGCGTGTCGGATGAGCCATTATGATGCTCTTCACAATTCATTGGTTTAGCAATAGCAAAGCCATGCTGCGTAAGCAACACAGTTATTATTACTATTTTAAACCACCTGAAAAGTCCAAACATTATCATTCCTTCTTTAGCACCTACAATATTAGCCACTTTATAAAAATAATTTTATGATCTTGATCAACCTTTGAACTAAAACCTAAACTTTTTACTTTTTACTTTTTACTTTTTACTTTTTACTTTTTACTTTTTACTTTTTACTTTTTACTTTTTTAAACAGCTTTAACTTCACAAGTATAAAAGGGGTGTCTAATTTATACTCATGAGATTGAAGCCAAGCATGAGCACCATTAAAAGAAATAAAAACCCTACGCTCATAACTAGGTATTGAGTAAGGGATCATTTTTCCAATTGTTCAGCTTTAAGCGCAGTACTTTGCAACAATCGGTTCTATCCCGGGCACATCCAATTCCCGTTCATCAAAAGTGATAAAATGGCCTATTGTACGTCTTTCAATGGCGATGTTTTTTGCCTTGACTCTTTAACCTTAACCATTCGCCAACTTTACTTCTTAGCTGATATTCCACCTTGATAGGTATACACCAGACTGGCACCGATTGAAAACAAGAAGTAGCTTACTATTACTGCTCTTAGTTCTTTCCAAAAAAACTATTAGCTAGGCCTTTCCTAACATAACTAAAATGGTTTAAATCCCAAAAAACGAAAGCTACCATCAATATAGTTGCGGTAGCTCTCATCAAGTCAATATAGTATTTCTTCATATCAGAGCCAGAACTTGATACCTGCAACAAAAGCAGTATCACGAGTACTTTGCCCATTTAACTTCGCAAAGTCGGCTGTATTACCAAATTTATTTGTCCACTCAACGCCAACATAGGGAGCAAACTGGCGGGTAAACTCATAACGAACCCGAAAACCAATAGCACTGCTAGACAAGCCACTACCAAGGTTATTTTGGACGTCTTCCTTACCGTAAAGCGTCAACTCTGCTCGTGGTTGAACAATTAACTTTTGAGTAAGTAACAGCTCATACTCAGCTTCGATCGAAAATGCACTATTACCTTGCTCTCCTAAATACGCAGTCATATCAATTTCAAACCAGTAGGGGGCTAGACCTTGTAAACCAAAAGCTAGCCATTTGCGGTTTTCACCTTCGTTATTGTAATCAAGTCGAATACCGACTTGTGTATCCCAATAAGCAGATATTGCGTGGCCCCATAGAAAATCTGTTTGGTTCTCCTCTAAATTACCTTCGCTAAAATCTCCTTCAGTTTTGATGACTAATCTATCAAAAGTAGTGCCATACCATGCCTGAAAGTCAAAAACACCTGCGTTTGTTTGCTCATTATATTCAAGACGATCCCCTAGTAGCGCGTAAAATGAATGCTCATCTGCCAAAGTCAGTCGTTTGTCGCTACTGAGTGCATAAGGACCTTCAGTCAAAGTTGTACCTGCTGCATAAGCATGGGGGTCTCTAGCATCTTTAGGTGCATCTCCACCTTGTGCTTGCATTTTAGAATCACCCATCTCAGTCATCTCATCTTTTGCAGATACAGATACAGATACACTTATAAGGGGCAAACCTATTAATAATAGTCTTAACGTATTGGTTAGTATTAATTTTTTCATGATACAACTACCTCTCTAAACATACCTGCATCCATGTGGAATAATAAATGGCAATGCCATGCCCAGCGACCTACGTCATGAGGTGTTGTTAAAAAACTAATTCTTTGCGCTGGTTGTACAGGGATAGTATGGCGACGAACCTGTACATCACCTTTTTCATTCTCCAAATCGCTCCACATACCATGCAGGTGCATGGGATGTGTCATCATTGTATCGTTTTGTAAAATAACTCTTAAACGTTGATTATGCTTCATGTGAACTGGCGTGCTTTTTCCAAATTCCAAGCCATCAAATGACCAGCTATAACGCTCCATGTTTCCAGTTAAATGTAATTCAATTTCAGCCTCTGGCTCTTGCTGGTTTGTAATTCCCTCAAGAGAATGTAAATCTGCAAGTGTTAAAACACGGCGTCCATTTTTACGTAAACCTATACCGGGATCATCAAGGTTTGTTCTAGGCATATCAACACGCATATCAACAGAAGCTCCATACTCTGTTTTTGCATGACGCACTTTAGTGCTAGCAACAGCTAATGGGTTTTTAGTCATTCCATGTTTACTATGATCCATTGCCATCGCTCCATGACCCATTGCACTATGATCCATTTTATTAGAATTCATGCCCGACATACCTGCCGTATCAGCCATTGTAGAATGCACACTATCATGGGTCATATTGCCCATCATATCTGTCATCGTTAACCACTCAACGGGGTCTAAAGAAGGTACTGGTGCATCAACGTTAGGTGCCATTGATAAAGTACCTTTAGCATAACCTGAGCGATCCATGCTTTGTGCAAAAATCGTATATGCATCATTTTTTGGCTCGACAAGTACATCATAAGTTTCACCGGGACCAAATCTAAATTCATCTACTGTCACAGGTTCAACATTTTGTCCATCAGCTTGTACAACTGTTAACTTCAGCTCAGGTATTCTTACATCAAAAAACGTATTGCTAGAACCGTTAATAAATCTAAGCCTAACCTTTTCGCCAGCTTTAAACATTCCACGCCAGTTTGTCAAAGGCGCACAACCATTCATTAAAAAAGTCATTGCAGATGCTGATAAGTCTGCAAGATCTGTAGGGTTCATTCTCATTTTATTCCACATTTCCCGGCGTTGTAGCGCATTTGAAACGCTGCTATTTGAAATGTCATCAAAAAACTCTGGAACAGTAGGTTGATTAAAGTTAAATACATCGCTCTGTACTTTTAACTTGCGAAACAAATCCATTGGGTCATCATCAGTCCAATCAGACAATTGGATGACATGCTCATTGTCAGCACTAATAATATCCTTTTCTCTTGGCTCAATAATTAATGCGCCGTACATACCTGTCATTTCTTGAAAGCCACTGTGTGAGTGATACCAATATGTGCCGCTTTGTTGCAGCTTAAATTTATAAACAAAGGTTTCACCCGGCATTATACCTTTAAAGCTAATACCCGGTACGCCATCCATTTGATACGGAAGAATGATCCCATGCCAATGAATTGAACTCGGCACTGATAATTTATTAGTTACCCTGATAGTAACGTCATCACCTTCTCTGAGGCGCAAGGTAGGAGCTGGTATTGAGCCATTGATTGTTGTAGCCATTCTTACAACACCTGTGAAGTTTACGGGTGACTCATCTATCACTAAATCTATTACTTCTCCACTTAGTTCGGGCGCAGTACCTGTTGAAGTTCCAGCAATCAAAGATGAAGCTGCATGAAGAACACTTGGAAAAGCAGCTAATACACCGCCAGCAATTACACCTTGTACAAAGCGTCTACGTGGCGTAGAAACTTGATGTAATGGACTTTTAATTCTCATTTTGTACTCCGTTATTTAACCAATAAATTAATGTGACCAATGAATGTGCTTAATCTTCCATTCACCATTTTGTTTTTCCAGCACCATCGTTTCCATGCCTTGATAATCGCGTTCAACACCTTTATGAGTACCTGTAGTTTGACTACGCGACGCAGAGATAGCGGTATTTCCAAGTATCGTCACTTGATGTTCAAGTGTGTCGCTCTTCATCGCTGCTAAATACTTCATATCCGACAACATATGATGATGAGCATATTCATCAGCGCTCCTTTCAACGCGGCCTCCCTCGAAAATGGTGACATCATCCGCTAACTGCGCTCTAGCCTGTTTTTGATTGCCAGTTTCAAGTGCTTGATGAAATGCCAAAACAACTTTTGCGGCAGGGGTATCTATACCTTTAAACAAACCTTTGTCTTTGTTCTTATCACCATGAGCGTTTGCTGCGAAACTAAACGTCATTAATAAAACGAGTAATATATTTATTGTTTTCATTTTCATTCTCTCTTTTAGGTTTTAATTTGCAGGGCCAACAACACTAGTAAGCCCAGCCGTTACAGATAAAATGGCAAAAGCTACTACCATTTCTATCGA
>CAKZQF010000053.1 GCA_937139475.1 uncultured Gammaproteobacteria bacterium
AGTGGTCGAATGCACCGGTCTTGAAAACCGGCAACGGTTTATCCCGTTCTAGGGTTCAAATCCCTATCTCTCCGCCATTATTTAGAGAAGCCCGTTAACATTTATTTGTTGACGGGCTTTTTGCTTTCTAGGGTTTGGTTGATGTAAGGCAACGGTTTATTTCCACACCTGATGCTAGAGTTCAACCCCCTATCTCTGCACCACTTATTTAGAAAGGCCGGTTGATATTAATTTATCAACCGGCCTTTTGCTTTCTGGGGGTTGGTTGATGTAAGGCAACGGTTTATTTCCACACCTGATGCTAGGATTCAACTCCCTATCTTTGTGCCATTATTTAGAGAAGCCCGTTAACATTTATTTGTTGACGGGCTTTTTGTTTTTTGTGGTGTTAACAGCTTAAGTAATAGTTGTTTTACACCCCTGATGTGAGGCCTGTTTTACTATTTATAACGTTTGAGAGAGAAGCACTGTCTGTCTCCATTATACGAAGCATTCGGAAGAATGGTTTAATTGAATTAGAAGTAATTCAAGAAAGGGCACATGGTACTGTTGTTAGACTCATTAGCATAACTATTTGTTTAAAAATGATTTAATGTTATTGTCTTCCTTATGGAAGTAGTAGTTATGGATTAAACATGTCAGAAGTTAAACTAAAACAAGATTCAGATGTTTCATTTGTAGATTCAATCAAAGACCTTTGTAAAGTTGGTTTGTATCGAGATGCTTTAACTAAAGCGGAAATACGATGGGGTCCTATACAATCATGGAAGTCTCGTGAGCAAGTTTACATTGCCATTCGCCTATATGTTAATTTGGGCGGTGATAGAGTATCTGATGCGATACTACTTAATTATTGGAGAAAGGATAAAACTTGTCCAAATTTACTCAATAGATTGCTTTATTACAAGCTGAATAATTTAGGGCCTATCTTGGCAAGCGAATTTGCCAAGGAAAATGAATCGCACATCCTGAAAGACGAGTCGTTTGAAACTGAATTATTAGGTTTTAAATCAATTCTACAAAAGATATTCAAAAATTACTCGCAAGCTGACGCTCTGTTAGATAAAGCCATTTCGATTGATCCTACAGATAACTGGTTAACTTCGTTAAAGATTCAATTATTACATGAACAAAACGAAAGCATTGAAGCCAAACGACAAGCAGAAAAACATTTTGAAGCTTATCCCTCTCCTCACAATATGAGGGTGCTATCCACCATTTTAAGGAAAACCGATGGGGCAGAAGCGTCAATAGCTTTATATAAGCAACATGTTGAGCAATACCAGTCGGCAAATGTTTGGTTTGAATATGCTTCTTTGCTTGCAGGAATACATGACTGGCTAGAATGTGAAAGAGCAATATCCAAGTTTGAACACATAAGAATTATAGAAGATAAGCAAGATAATGAGGCTTTGACTATATGGAAAGCGCAGATAGCGATTCATAAACAAGAGATTGAGCAAGCTGTACATTTGTTATCTACTCAGAATTCAGGTTATTGGAATATCGTTTGTGAAAATCTTAAAAAGTCAAAAGGTAAATTAGATAGAAAAATTTTAGATGTACCGTTTTTAAAACAAGAGCATATGACCTGTGCACCTACAACTATCGCAGCTTTATGTAGATATTGGGGGGACGAATATGACTCTAATCAAATAGCTGACAAAATTTGTTTTGATGGGACGCCTGATACAAAAGAACGTCAATGGTTACACGATCACAATTACGCGTTTAAAGAGTTCGAGCTACAAACGGAACTAGCATATGCGTTAATAGATAACGATATCCCATTTGCTTTAATAACAACTGATGGATTTTCATCTCACATACAAGCAGTAATAGGTTATAACCGTCAAATTGGGACCATGTATATCATGGACCCGTCAAATGTAGTAATGCAAGAAATGCTGATCAAGGAAACTATAGTGCATGAAGCGTTTAGTGGTACAAGGTGCATTGCTTTCGTTCCTAATAATAAATCAAAGTTACTAGCCCAATTTAATTTTCCTGCCTCTGACCTATTTCCTCTTTGGGATGAGTACAGTTGTGCTGAAGAAAAAAATGATTATGTATCTGCGAAATCTGCTCTAGATAAACTTATTGGTAAAGATCCTGACCATAGAATTACCTTGAGAGTTAAGCGTAATTTTGCGATATGGAATAACGATACAAACAAGATCCTTGAATTTAATAATAAACTTTTGGAAAGGTTTCCAGACCAAACTCTCTTACTCAACTCGAAGTATGTTTGTTATAGAAATTTAGCTAGAAGAGAAGAAGGAATAAACTTACTCAACGAGTACCTATCAAAAAATATAAACCTAGACTTGTTGGGGACACTGTTCAATGAAATCTATGATACAAATGATCACAATGATATAAGAGCTAGGGCGGTAGACCAGATAAAAAGATATGGTGGCTATTCTGCTTACTCTCATTGGTCTTTGGCTAATTTCTATTGGACTCATCAGTCATTTGAGCTTGCGACAGAACACTATTTATATGCTTATTGTTTAGATGAAACAAATAGTAATTATATAGAAAGTTACTTTAAAGCGTGTCGCCATTTTGATCGGACTGAAGAAGCATTAGATTTCCTAAAGCATAGATTTAATAAGTATAAGATTAGGTCACATTTACCCGCTATTTCTTTGCACCAAGCCTATGACTTATTAGGAAAAGAGCATATCGGAATAGAATATTTATTTGAAGCACTCACGTTACACCCAAATAATGTTAATTTATTAAGCTATTTGTCTAAAAAACTAATAGGCAATGGATTAATAGAGCAGTTTGAAAGTATTAAAGGTCAACTAAAATTAAAGCTAGACGCTAATGAATTTGAAGAGCTAGTTGCTCGGAAAAATGAAAAAGTAGGAGATTTTGAAGCCGCTTTAGAATATTACCAAAATGCCTTTAGCCATAAGCCATTTATTCAAAACTACGCTCATAGTTGTTTTAGGCTTTTGCATAAAAGAGGAGATGCTAACCAAATAGATAGTATTCTTGAAAAATTATATAAAGAGCATAGTGATAACACACAGATACTTGATTACATCGCTGATTGGCACAGTGATCCAGTTTTTCGTGAAAAAGTACTGACTAGTTTTGTAAATGTGCGTCCTGACTATGGTGCTATTCGTAGGCAGTTAGTAGATGTAAAAATAAAACTTGGCAAATTTTCTCATGCATTAAAGCTTGCAATAGACACTTGCAATAAGATTGTTGGTGAGCATATTAACCATAGCTATTTAGCTATTTAGCTAATTGTTATTTGAAAGTAGGTAACTTTAAGCAAGCAAAAAGTTATGCTAAACAGGTGCTTTTAAAAAGTATTGATAACGATCTAGCATTTACAGTTTTAATGGATGCTAGTCAAACGAAGGAAGAAAAGCAATCTTCACTCAAATTCGTATTTTCAGAGATGCAAAAGCAGGTAATATTTGGTGATTCAGCTTGGAACTTTTGGTTTGAAGCTAAATCAACCTTATCAAAAGCTGAACTCAAAGAGTTTATTGATTACCTACTCACTAATTATCAACACCTCTGGTATGCATATAGCGTTGCCGCCAATTTTTACAAACAGTACGATGATTTAGAAGAAGCCCTAAATCAACTTCAATTAGGAATCATGAGATTTCCATTAACCCCTCGATTGTTTAACGATTTAGGGCAACTGTATGAGCTTATAGGCAACATTCCAGAAACTATCAACGCTTATGAACAGGCACTGACAATCAATCCTGCATGGGCAGATGTAACCAAACGGTTGTCTGACATTTTTGAAAAGCATGAATCATTTGATTCCGCAATAGAAGTTGTAAAAAATGGAATTAAGCACAACCCGAATGATGGCGTTTTACACGGATATTTAGCTGATTTACTTACTAAGCAAGGTAGGATTGATGAAGCAATTATAGCTCTAAAGGACGCAGTCAAATGCAGTACTGACTATAGATGGGCTTGGAATCAATTGATAAGTTTGTGCAACGATATTGAACAGCAAAATGTACCGCTTCAGCTAGCGAACGAGTTATCTTCACAATCGCCTTACCAGCCTCATGTCTGGCGAGATTTGGCATACATTACTGAAGAACGAGAAGAGAAATTTTCATTACTCGAAAAGTCCATTAAATGTGACCGCTATTACATATTAGCCTACCAAGATAAAGCGCAATATTTTGCAAAGAAAGGTGAATTTAAAGAGGCGCTTGCTGTTCTCGATAACACGCCATGGCAAAAAGAACTTCCAAATAAGCTAGCCATTCAAAAAATCGATTTACTCATCGATATTGGGCAAAAGAAGCAAGCAATAGAGAACTTAGAATCAATTCTTTTCAACTCTCATGGATATGCTCATTTATGGAGCAAATTATTCAGTCTACTCGAAGAACAAGGGAATAAAGATGCGTATCTAGATTGTTGCCATAAGAGCGTTGAACAAAATAAACATGACCCCGATGTGCTCTGCTATGCAGGTGAAAACCTGTTAAAACATGGTAATGCCCAAGATAATAGCATTGCCAAAAGCTATCTTAAAAAAGCTTTTGTTCTATCACCAAATGACCAGTATATAGTTTTAACTTACATAGATTGTTTAATAGAAGACAAAGACTATGATGAGGCTCTAGCTTCGATTGAAGCTTATGAAAAATTTAAGAAAATCTGTTATACCGAGGCTCGCAAGATAAATGTTTTATGTAAGTTAGAGCGCTTTGAGGAAGGGCTTGAGTACTATAAACAGCTTATTCGGGATAAAGAAGCTGATTATTGGTGTTTAGACCTTTCCTTTAAAGCCCTCAATAAAAAATATAGCTTCGAAGAGCTTGCAAGTTTGTACGCAGAAAACATAGATTCACTAACTAGAGTACAAGCATACTTTTTTACCGACATTTGCTTAATTGCTACAGAGAATAAGAGGTACAAACCTGTTCTTCAACAAATAGATACATATCAAGATGGAGAACAGTGGATAGGTGCTTTCTTAGCATTGCTAGAGTACTGGGATGATAATGATATTGCTCCGCCAGATTATATTATTAATAAGAACCTCAGCAGAATAGCAAAAGTTCCTACGCTTATTGAACAACTCGGTGGTGCGTATATTAATGCTGGTCATTACCATAGCATGATTAAGTTATTTGAAAGTACAGATATACAAGGTGATCTGCCAGCTTTCGTTTTCTATCACTATAGATTAGCACTGCAAGTGTTAGGTCGATGGGATGATGCGAGTGAATTCATCGTAAAAGGGCTACAACAACAGCCTGATGATAGCATTCACAACTTAAGACTCTGGTACGCCTACGAATTACATAGAACGGGCCAAGAAATAACTCAAGAAGATATAGAAGTAATAGACTATTCAGAGTTAATTGAGATGGAACAGTATGTCTATTCTACTTTGCTTGTCTCTTTGGAGCTAGGTAATAATTCATTAGAGAGTAAGCTAGACGAGCTAACACCGCTACTAAGAAATTGTCAGCAAGCTTACCGAAAAGCAGCAGGGCAAGAACTTGCGCTACATGCTAGAAATACGCTAAAGGCAAGATTGAAGCAGTCAACTAAATCTAAAAGGTTCTGGAAAACTTTGAAGTTAGCATTTTGGATAAGTAATAGGTTTTAATTATAAGAGTAGAGAATATTAATTGGATTCATCAATTCCCTTCAATCTGATGCTAGGGTGGAAAATATCTATCTCTGTGCCATTATTTAGAGAAGCCCGTTAACATTTATTTGTTGACGGGCTTTTTGCTTTCTAGGATTTAGCTAAGGCAGCCCATCGGCTTTATGAATTAAACAAAACACCGGTATTTCGCCCTTGGCTCTTGGCTAGATATAAGGCTTCATCCGCCTGCTGTAGTAGGAAATTGGCACTATTATCCACTAGAGCAAGTGAGAAATCATCACAGATTGCAGCGCCAGTACTTATTGTCAAATATTGAGAAACCTCCGAACCCGGATTAGGAAGTTTTAGCTCTCTGATACAGGCAATTAGTTGTTCCATCATCTCAGTTACCTTGTCCTTATCGGTGTTCGTAAGAATAGCGACAAACTCTTCTCCGCCATAACGGGCAATGAGGTCATCCACGCGTCTCAATCGACTATTGAGCGCATTTGCTACTTGCTTTAGAGCTTTATCCCCCGCAAGGTGACCCAGGGTATCGTTATAGTTTTTAAAGTAATCAATATCCAGTAAAATAATGGCTATTGCGCTGTTGCTTCTTTGGGAACGCGCCCAGCTTTTTCTTAATGCTTGATCAAAAGCTCTGCGATTTGCTACGCCAGTCAAACTATCATTCAAGCTCAATTTTTCAAGCTCATCCTTTTGTCGGTTTATCGTCACAATCAATTCATTAAAGCCATAAGTTAGAATGCGTAACTCTTTGATTTTTACATCTTCGACCAAGGGTTTTAGACGCTTCTTCTTGAGCATCAGCGCCATTTGATTAACACCAGCATTGACGGGGTTTACTAGATAAGCCGTAACAAAATAATGCATGCCTAAGGGAATAATCATTATCAAAATTAGGATTAGAAATAGCTTACTGTCTACTAAAGGTGGAGGCTCAGACGTGAGATGAGTAATATTTAGCAATAATAAAGGTTGTTTGTTTAAATCGACCAGCACTCGCTGGCGGGTAAAGCCAAAGGGATCCCCCTGAAGTTGACCTTTTAATTCAGGAATTGCTCTATATTTTTCCGGTGTTTCGATCTGACTGAGTTCAAGCTTAAGTTGTGTAAATTTGACGAGTGACGCGACCAACGATGGCCTGATTTTTTTAAAAAAGACCAGAATGCCAACATTTTCTCCACTGGTGTCTGATTTTCTCAATTGTGTCGCAGAAAACATCACCGCACCATGTTGAGTCCTAATAAAACCAGTGTTGTGTGCGACTCCTCGGCGGTCTTCCTCGATTGGATAAATATTCTGTAAATCGTTTGATGAAAGCAAGCTTAGCAAATCAAAATCTATCGATTGTTTCTTGCTAGAGTCGTAACCTTTCTGCCAAACAACGTTTAGCTTAGGGTCCATATAAAATGCGCCGTCAATCTTTAATGATACAAAGGTATCATCAATAAAATTTTCCTTAATAAACTCAGAATCTTGTTTCTGTATATATTGGTAGCTGGCATCCCAAACAGCATAGTCATAGTTTAAGGTAGCTAAAAAGTCCCGTTCCCGTTGCAACGCTAGATTTAATGTAGAAAGCTCGCGTTGTTGAAAAAGACTGATTGCCTGTTTTAACTTTGGAATTTCAACTAACTGTCTATACCCAAGCAGTACCATCACAATGCAAAGCGCTAGGCTGATTGAATAAATAATAGTTAATTTTTTTAGGCTCATAAAGCAACGGGACTTAATTAGGGCTCGCAATGGAGCATGGAACTTTTGAATTTACACTATTGGAGAATATTTTTATAGTAGCCTGCCGATTTTTATCTATGCCTTAAGTAACGCTACAATATGTTTATGGAATATGCGTATTCCTTGCATTGGATTTTCAATTAACGGCGAACATAGAGCTGATTGAATTTACCAATTAATTTCTCCCCCGATAGCATCAATTATGATCCCACACTAAATGTAAGTGTTATTTGATTTCAATTAATTAGCCGCCGTTTAGGTTGTTAAGTTCAAGAGTTATTGCTAGTGTTGTATTTCGACATGGAGTCCAAATACTAACTGCTAGAGGCGTAATTGTGTTTTAACACATAAGTCTGTAGCATCCGCGGCCATAAAGACACCTGCCAGTTTCAATGAATAGAGATGGTAGCTGACAAGCTTTTAACTAGAGAGGATTTTTGTGAATTTAGTGGATAAGTTTTTGCAGTTACAGCAATCATTAGTCAGCTTAGGCTTTAAAGATGGCAACCTGGAGCAAGATGTAGAAGCTAAAATAAGATCTATTTTGCAATCTTGTAGCCAACGATTAAATATCTCACGTGTTAGTTTATGGAATTTCACCACCGATAGAAAAAGCATTACCTGTCAAAGCCTCTACGTTCGTGCTGAAAATAGCTTTCAATCAGGTCTCCAAATCGACGAGTCAGCGTGTCCTAGCTACTTTAAAGCACTTAATTCAAATAGAGTCATTAATGCCGATGATGCGAGGACTGATGACAGGACATGTGAATTTTTAGAGGAATACCTAAAGCCATTAGATATCAGGTCAATGTTAGATGCGCCTATCTTTAGCGATGGTGAGCTTACTGGGGTTATTTGCATCGAGCAATGTGGAGCACAACGTCATTGGGACATGGCTGAAATTTCTTATGTAGTATCTGTTGCTGATACTATCTCGCTAGTTTATGCCCAATCAGCCTGGTTTTCTGAAAAGCAAAAAATGCGCTATATGGAAAGAATCGATCCATTAACTAATTTAGAAAACCGTTTATTTTTTCAGAAACGAATAAACCAGGTAGTTAGTAGCTCAATAGAAAATAGTCACTGCGCGGTCATACTTGTAGGGCTGGATGGTTTTACCAGTATAAATGACAGGTTTGGCTATGACTTTGCTAATAAAGTGCTGTGTGAAATCGCGCGTCGTTTGGAGAATATTAATACTGAAGTTAACTTTTATCTTTCAAGGGTGGGCGGGGATACTTTCGCTTTTTGGTTAGCTGATATTAGCCATATTAAACTCCTAGATGATTTAATCGGAGAGATTAAATCACAATTAAATGGAGAGATTAAAACCCCGAGTAATGAAATGCTTCAAGTGACTGCTGGAATTGGGGTATTTACCAGTAAATTAAAAGGCTTAGTGGATAACGACCCGATTCGTAAAGCTGAATTAGCCATGTTAAAGGCAAAGGAAAAATTTCCAAGAATTGTTTGCTATTTTAAGCCCGAGTGGCTCAAAAAACATCAACAGGAACTTGATCTTGAAGCTGAGTTTGTAGACGCATTAAATGACGGCCAAATCGTTGCACATTATCAACCGATTGTTAGGCAGAATTATCCAACGTTTGGATTTTCATTGGAAGCGTTGGTTCGGTGGGAGCACCCCACCAAAGGCATCCTTTCTCCCTACGTTATACTACCAATTGCTAAGCGGTTGGGATTAATGAAAGAAGTCGGTGACATCATTTTAGAGCAAGCTTGTCTTGATATAAAAGTATTCCTTGATATGGGATTAAATCTAAACAAAATATCAGTGAACATTTCATCCGAACAGTTATTTTCTCCTAGCTTTGTTGAGCAGGTAAAAAGAAAGCTCAAAGCTTATCATGTTCCTTTTTCTTTGCTCGAATTTGAAATCGTTGAGGAGCTAATTGCAGGTGACTCTAAAGTATTATCTAAACAATTAGATCAACTGACTGAACTCGGTATTGACCTATCTATTGACGATTTTGGAACAGGCTATTCGTCACTATCTCGATTAAAACATTTAAATGTGTCTAAATTGAAAATTGATAAATCATTTGTGGATGGCCTACCCAGCAGTGAAGATGACATCTGTATCGCAAAATCGATCATCGGTCTGGCAAAGGGGATGAATCTCCAACTAGTGGCCGAGGGAGTTGAAACAGCAGAGCAGGCAAAATGGTTACTTGAAAATGGTTGCGATTATCTACAAGGTTATTTAGTTTCCAGGCCGATAAAAGCTAGTGCAGTTGCTGAGTTTCTTTCACAAGAAAACCCTCTGCCAGCCATGGGGGGGGCTGACTATAATATCTATTACCAAGGAAGTATCTTAAATGTTGTCGTATCAGGTGCCTGGAGTGCGAGTTCCATTTTGAAGGCATTCGATGATATTGAAAAGCTCATCATTTCCAACAAACCAGCGTCATGGGCGATGATGGTAGACGCTACCGGCCTTGATGTTGGGACGTTAGATTTTCAAGATACAGTTAAATCAAATATTGTTCGCCTGGAGAGGCTGAACCTGCATGCGGTTGGCTATATTGTTGGTAACAATCAATTGCTTAAAGGGCAGTTGGAACTGTTGAACGTTGAAAAGGTTGGACTCACAAGAAAATTTTTCACTAATAAAAAGAACGCTTTATATTGGTTAACTGAAAATAATTTTTATTAGTAGTGTCTATTTAAACTGGTCACATCTTTGAATTCTTGAGGCGATTTATTATTGCTCATAGCATCTCGTTTTATACTTCAGTTTTCGCATATACGATGGCCACGGTTTCAGGGGAAGCGCATTGTGCCATATAGAAAAGCCGGTTGATACTAATTTATCAACCGGCTTTTTGCTATAGCGCTTCACTTCGGTACTATATTTCTGGCATTGACGACTTATTGTACCGCTACCGTGCCTGCATCCGGACGGCGGGGATCTGAAGCGCCGTAAAAGAGGCCGTTTTTGTACATAATTGACTGTACGCTGCCCATGGTTTTACCAGATTTTACGTTCTGCCCCTTTGCTTTTAAGAGTTTTATCGTATCTGGACTGTATCCAGGTTCTAGTTCTAATTGATCGGGTAGCCATTGATGGTGAACCCGTGGCGCATTGACAGCAGCTGCGATATTCATCTCATGATCCATTACATTAATTAATACTTGTAAAACGGTGGTTATAATACGACTGCCACCTGGACTACCGGTGACCACATACGGTTTGTCGTCCTTAAAAATCATGGTCGGTGTCATTGAGCTAAGAGGACGCTTGGTTGGCGCAATTGCATTTGCTTCACCGCCAACTAACCCGAATGCATTGGGCACGCCTGGCTTTGATGAAAAGTCATCCATTTCGTTGTTCATTAGAATCCCCGTACCAGGAATGACGATACCAGAACCATATGAGAAATTAAGCGTGTAAGTGTTAGAAACAGCATTGCCTTGTGAATCCATTACTGAAAAGTGCGTCGTATCAGGACTCTCATAGGGGGCAGGGTTGCCTGGTTTAATATCTTTTGATGCCATTGCTTTTGATAGCGATATATTATTTGCGAGCTGCTTAGCATAAGCTTTGCTTGTTAACCCTTTAACAGGGACATTAAAATGATCTGGGTCCCCAAGGTGCTCGGCCCTGTCGGCATAGGCAAGTTTCATTACTTCACTTAACAAATGTGTCGCATCAGCGCTTCCTGCTCCCATTTGTTTTAACGGAAAGTGCTCAAGTATGTTTAGCATTTGAGCTATATGGATACCACCTGAGCTTGTGGGCGGCATAGAGGCCACTGTGTAACCTCGGTAGGATGTTGTAATCGCTTCTCGTTCGGCAACACGATAACTTGCTAAGTCTTCAAATGAGATCAATCCACCATTGGCTTGCATATCCGCGACGATTTTTTTAGCGATTTCGCCCTGATAAAATTCACTCGGACCATGTGCTGCAAGTCGCTTAAGGCTCCATGCTAAATCTGGTTGAACAAGAATTTCACCTGGCTCATAAGGCACTCCGTTTTTCTTATAATAGGCTTTTTTCGTGGCGGAATTGGCAGTTAACCATGCGTGCCGACTTTTAAGGTTTTCTGACAAGTCGTATGAGACTAAAATTCCTTGCTCTGCAATTTCAATCGCTGGTGCTACAACTTGTTTCCAGCTCATCGTACCGTATTTTTCCAAGGCGTGTGACAAACCAGCAACTGTGCCGGGGACACCTGAAGACTGGTGACTAAATTGCGCCTTGCGGTTATCAACATTGCCATCACCATCCAAAAACATATCGCGATGGGCCTTTTTAGGAGCCATTTCACGGTAGTCTATGGCAATTGTTTTACTCTGCTTGGCAAGATGTATCAGCATAAAACCACCACCCCCAAGATTTCCTGCTCTTGGCAAGGTGACTGCTAGCGCAATGCCAGTTGCTACGGCCGCATCGACCGCATTACCGCCTTGTCGAAGTATATCAGCGCCAATCTTACTTGCTAGCATACGTTGACTCGATACCATGCCGTTTTTGCCGATAACAGGGTGATGGATGGTGTCATAGCGAATAATCGCTGCACCTTCATTCACATGATTGGCTGCTTGTGTTGATAACGATGCATTAGCTATGCCGAAAACCAATATCGATGCAAACATATGCTTAAGCAATGGAGACCACCTTGATGTATTCATTTTGTTTTTCATATTGCTAACCCAATTAATTTAAACCCAGTGTTTTTGCATTAGGGCGGCGTGGATCAGAGGCCCCAAAAAAGTATTTACCTTTTGCCATAATAGATTGCGTACTGCCCATTGTTCTTGTTTCCTTAACGTTGTGCCCTTTATTAATCAGTAACTGTTTACTGTCCCGATTAAAGCCCGGCTCGACTTCAAGAATGTCAGGTAGCCATTGGTGATGAATGCGTCGTTCATTGGTGGCTTCAGCAATATTCATGTCATGATCAATGACATTGCTAATCATCTGTAATACCGCATTGATTATCCGGCTTCCGCCTGGGCTACCCACTAATAAAAATGGTTTTCCATCTTTTAACACTATCGTTGGAGATTGCGAACTAACCGGACGTTTGAAAGTTTCAAGTCGATTGGCTTTACTGGCAATAAAGCCTACGGCCTCAGGGATACCAGCCCGGACAGAAAAGGTGTGGAGCTGATTATTCATCAAGATGCCAGTGCCTTTAATGACTTTACCGGTACCAAATGATGAGGCTAGGGTATATGTATTGGAAACTGCATTGCCTTGGGAATCAATCACTGAAAAATGAGTTGTTGAAGGGCTTTCGCTAGGTAGCTTTCCCCCTTTTATCTGCGTTGACGGAGTCGCTTTATTCAGGTCAATCTTTGTTGCCAGTTTCTGGGCACGAGCTTTATCAATTAGCCACTGAACAGGCACGTCATGAAAGTCTGGGTCTGCCATGTGCAATCCTCTATCGGCAAAACTCAACTTCATTGTCTCGGCCAACACATGAAAGGTCTTTGCTGACATCCCCCACTCAGAAATAGGGAAGTTCTCAAGGATATTAAGCGCTTCGATAATGGCTACACCGCCGGAGCTAGGAGGCGGCATCGATGCTATTTGATAGCCTCGGTAGCTACCCATTACGGGTTCTTTTAGTTTGACTTGATAGTGCGATAGGTCGTCATAGTCAATGTGACCACCATGTAACTGCATATCAGTCACAATCTTTTTGGCTATTTCGCCTTTATAAAATGCATCTTTGCCATGTTGCGAGATTTGTTGCAATGACCAGGCCAAATCCGGCTGTACTAAAATCTCACCGGGTTGATAGCTAGAGCCATCTTGCTTAAAGTAAGCTTTTGCTGTGGCTTTGTTTTGCAATAACCATTCGCTTTTAACTGCTGTTAACTGTGCTAAATCATAATTGACGGAGAATCCGTTGCTCGCTAAATCTACTGCGGGTTGAAGGACTTGTTGCCAGCTTAGCTTGCCACTACCGTAATCTTTCCAGGCTTTATGTAAACCAGCCACCGTCCCCGGAACGCCCATCGCGTGCCAGGAAATTTTTGAATCTTTATTTTTGGTTCCATCTTCGTTTAGAAAATGTGCGGCCAAAACGCCAGAGGGCGCAATTTCTCGATAGTCGATAGTAATGGTTTTATTGGTTTTTGCAGAATGTAACACCATAAAGCCACCGCCACCGAGGTTGCCAGCCCGAGGTAAGGTAACCGCTAAAGCGAACCCCATGGCAACAGCAGAATCTACTGCATTACCACCGGCTGAAAGTATATCTGCCCCTACTTGAGTAGCGATTGCGTTTTGTGAAGAGACCATCCCTTTTGTCCCGACCACTGGGTGATGTACGTCTTCATAACGCACTATACCGTCACTGCCCATGTTATATGGGCCTGATTTTGGCTCGACTGGGTTAACTGCAAAAGCGTGACTGACATGGAGCAATAAACAGATTGAAAACAATATTTTGATTGGCATGGTAATACCTTGTTGGGTTGAGCGACAATGAAACCTAAGGTCTGGTTTCACGAATAATGTTGCTAAAAACGGTAATGTGATTCTAATAAGATAAGGCACTGATAAAGAATGAGACAACACTAATCGTTGTTCTATTCATAACCCTAGGTTATGAAGTGTTTACCTTAACGGCGTGCGAGTGAGGGGGATTATCAAGTCAATATGTCAATTTACTCAAATTCGAATCGCAGCCAAGTCAGTTACTATCTAACATTTTAAGAAAAAGTTAATCCCCAGCGCTTGGATCTATACATACCGCCGAATGCTTGAGCGCACATATAGACCCATCGCGAGTGATAGCGGTTAAAAAACTTTAGTCAGAATATCTTCGTCATATAAGGTTGGATGAACGTTTGTACCAATGTCTGAGGATTGGAATTGCGCTCTCATTGCAGTCACCCAGTTTTTCGCTCGTGGAGTGAGTTTGTCGCTTGGTGTTTGCATATGACCACGCACTAACAATACGCCCATATCAGCGCCTTCATAGAGATACTCACCAGGGCCTAAGATACGAAGAAAGAAAGCCTCGTCCATACTTGATACATTGCTCCAGTCTGCGGTTCGGCGGACTAATTCAACATCATTATTGGACGTTGTTCTCCAAATTCCAGAGCGTGGTACTTGATTGAGCATCCTGACATCTTTACCAGTGTGTTTAAAGATGACATGGCTCCAGGTATCAAAATCACGCCAACGCTTTTGAATGTCTCTCACATTAATTTCATAATCGACTCCCATGTGCTCTAACAAGTGGAACATGAGTAATGGCACACCACCATATTTTTGGGTCAATAAGTTGGTGATAGGCGATGCGCCACTAATCCGCGGATTAAGTTCACCGAGATACATACGACCATCTTTCTTGTCGATGAGATAATCGATACAAAAAGTGCCCTTATAACCTTCTTTATAAAGACGATCGCCAAAGTTTTTCACCATTCGCTCTAGTTTATTGCGTGCTTTTTTATCAAGAATATTGATAAAACCTTCATTGCCACTCCAGCCACCTTTAAAAGGAGTAAGCTCTTTATGACCAACTAGCTCGCTTAAGATCGGACCGACGATTGTTCCATGCTTAGTGGCCACTGCTTCAACGGTACCGCACCTTGGGTCGATCCGTTTCATTACTTTAATTTCTTGACCAATAATTAATTTTGCATGCTTGTCCCAATCTTTACTCGTCGCAATAAAGAAGGTTGTTTTACCAGAGTCGCCATAAGGAGTCTGCACCACGAGATCTGTGCCTAGTTTTCCTGACTTCGCAAGTGCGACTAAATCTGAGTAAGTATCTGCTTTACCAAGTACATTTGGGACACTGGCAACACCGGCTTCATTAGCGATTTTAGTGGTTACTATCTTTGAATCTAAATGGTTACGTAGCTTATGCGGGGGCATTGCGACATTGACCCCCATATTCTTAGCGAGTTGTTCCGTCTTCTCGTCAAACATAACCGCCATCATGTGACCACCTTTACCTTGCTTTGCCATAAAGCTTTTGGTCTCTTGATGCTCCATCAAGTAATTAACAACGTCCTCTAAACAGCCAAATTCAGACGAGTCTCGCTGTTTAGGCGTGAATACTCGATGGTGCACACCATCAAAACAATCGAAATAGTTAATATAGCGCAGGCTTGGTACTAACTGCCCCAGGCCCAAAATATTAAAGGGGGATGCTGATACAAAATAAATTGGTTTTTTATAGGTCCGAAAGAATTTGTAAATCTCTGTTAAACCATCAAGTTTCTTCATGTCGTTGCTCTCGTTGTTGTCGTCACAAATATTGGTCAAAATGTCGCGTTGTTATAAGGGGATATAGCATCCGTTATTACCGCAATATAACGGTCTGTACCTGCTGTTTAATTTGGGGATTAGGTTCAGTTTTAACGGTATCTTAGTCCGCTTTTACGTCTACAAATTAAACAGATAACTACAATAGCGGAATAGTTTCCTGATGGTGAGCTTAACTATATTCATTTGTTTTTTTCGCTGATGCGTAAAGGTTATGACGTAAGTAAATGGTCAATAATAAGTTTTTAGAAGCGTTATTTTCTGGCTGGCTTTGCTCTTTTGTCTGCCTATTGCCTTAGGTTATGAGGGAGCTGTAAAAAGCACTAGCTTGATATTATTCATTGTCGTGGTTATTTGGTAACTTGCTAATGAAAATTAATAATAATTAGGGAAATATAAATGACACCATTTGGTATTGCGGGCATTCAGATGAACTTGCATCACGGCAATAATGTTGACTCGATTGCAGAGCGTATTGATGTGCTAATGAGTTTATACCCCTGGGTTGAGATGGTAATCGTTAGCGAACTAGCGGCTCATGGGCCACTACATAGTTACGCCGAGCCCATGCCTGGAGTCACAGAGCAACGTTTTTGCGAAGTGGCACGCAAGCATAATATATGGCTAGTACCAGGTTCTTTTTTTGAATTAGCTGATAATGCCGTGTTTAATACCGCTCCGGTCATCAATCCACAAGGTGAAGTAATTGCTCGTCACAGGAAGTTATTTCCATTTTGTCCTTTTGAAGAGGGTATTGAGGCTGGTGATGAATTTGTTGTTTTTGACGTACCAGGGGCCGGTCGATTCGGGTTGTGTATTTGCTATGATATGTGGTTCCCTGAAGTGCTTAGGACGCTAACATCGATGGGGGCAGAGGTTATATTACACCCTGTACTAACAGGCACTAATGATCGTGATATAGAACTAAATCTAGCGCGAAGTAGCGGCGCTTTATTTCAAAGTTATATTATTGATATTAATGGATTAGGTGTCGGTGGCGTCGGTCAGTCTTGTATTGTTGACCCTGCTGGCCGCGTTGTTCATCAGGCTGGCGAAACTAATGAATTCCTGGTCACCGAACTGGATTTTGATTTGGTTCGCCGGCAACGAGAGGTTGGTTTACGTAATCTTGGCCAGCCTTTAAAAAGCTTCAGAGACAGTAAAATTGAATTTACAGTTTATAATAAAGAACAACGAACAAGCGGATACTTAAACAGCTTGGGAACGCTACAAAAAGCAACGCGTATTGATAAAACGAAAATTGCGCCAGCACCGGATTTATTAGCGCAGCCATTAGCCAATCTCAGCTCTATAGCACCTACAGATAGTGTTACTAGCCCAAATGATTCAGACAATGATTTGATGACGTCTGTTCATATTGAACCGTTGCTGAGCGCAAAAAGCCAACCGAGATTAGCTTCAGAACCAGCTGAAATGGATGCCGTTGTAAATAGGCAAAACGATAACGAATCTAGTTGTGTTAAGGCTGGTGAGGAATCTAACAATGAGGAGACGCATCCTCAACCTACTACAGATTCAGAAAAAGCACACTCAGGTGTTGAAAAGAAAGATGATGGCTGGTTCAAGAGGGCGGTGAGTCAGCTTGGACAGCCAAGTAAATCATGAAAGCAAAAACCGCTACATTAGTGTTTTCTTCTCAGATTGAGCACTTTCTCGGTGAAAAACTGTCAGTGATTTACTCTAGAACCTGGCCTGCGTATCATCGCTGGCTAAGCCGTGCGCCTGAGCATATCAGTGCATCGTTAGGTAGGGAAAAACTGAAATACTTTATGCCTGAATTACTCCCTACTTATGATGGCCTGTGCCGTATGTTGGGAGCTGACGAAAAGACCTGTGCTTTTCTCAGTTTATACAAACCACCTGTATTTCGTGCTGGTTGCTCGCAAGCTTGTCAAACAGGCGATGTCGTGGAGCTTGTGCGAAATTATGATTTTCCAGCCGAGCTATCAGATCGTTTATTACTTCATACAAACTGGAATGGTACCCGCGTGATTGCGATGACTGATTGTTTGTGGGGCGTTATTGATGGCATGAATGAACATGGCTTGGCTGTCTCACTAGCCTATGGTGGCCGTAGCAGGCATGGCGATGGTTTCGCCATTACGTTGGTATTGCGGTATATTTTGGAGTTTTGTCGCAACACTAAACAAGCCGTTGAAGTGTTACAGCGCGTGCCGATTCATATGTCTTATAACGTCACCTTGGTTGATCGCTCGGGCGATAGTAAAACTGTTATCATTTGTCCTGGTGAGGCGGTGCAAGTGTCTAGTGTCACGTTTGCCACGAACCACCAACAAGGTGGCGCGCTTGCAGACATTGATGCTATCGCTGATAGCTACTTGCGAGAACAATATTTATCGACACGCTTAGCCGCTACTTGGCAACCTGAACGGTCTTTGGTGGAATTGTTTTTACAGCCACCTTTGATGAGAAAAGCAAGTGAATGGCAAGGGTGGGGCACGCTATATACAGCTTGTTATCAGCCGCTAACAGGTGCCGTCGAGTTGCATTGGCCAAACGGGCAAAAAGTAACACAAAGCTTTAGCCAATTTGTTGAAAGCGATATGAGTGTCACTTCACCTGCTTTCTATTAACGATTGCTTTTGGCCGTGTTTATTTTAGATTGTTGCTTGATGTATTGAAGTGCTAACTTATTCCCGCGCAAGATAACAAAGCCTGCAAGCTCAGTCATCTATCGCGGTGGAGTATCCTTGTGCTAAGTTTTTATCCTATTTTTTTCAGCCACAGATTTAATTGTATCTAGCAGGCCTGTTGCTACTTGTGACAGTTTTTGATCGTCAAGGCACAACGCTTTTAACTTGAAGTTTAGCGGTGGATCTATCGTTGCGATATTTACATTGTCTTTATCGTTTCCACGCGCTGTATATTCATCAATGATACAGATGCCGATATTTTGTGCGACTAAACGCGCAGCAAGAAAGTAGGTTTTTACTTTAATGTTAGTGTTTATCGGTACGTTGTCTTCGGCGAGCCTGCTCCAAATTAAATCACCGAGAGGACCACTGTCCCATATACCAATGACTTCTTGGTTTTCCAATTGATTTAATGTGATTTTTTTTGGCTGCTCTGGAAAGCATTCATTGGGGTACATCATGACGAGTTGTGATTCGCAGACAAATTTTTGGTTAATGCCTGGTAATGGTGGTGGAGAAAACATTAACGCGAAATCGATTCTATGCTCCAACAAGGCTTGTAAAACCTGATCGTTATGCATAGTTTGCAAGTTTATATTTACGTCAGGATGTTCGTCTTTATACTGTGCAACGGCCTGTGGCAGCAAGTCAAAACCTAAGGCCGGCGTGAGCCCTACATTAATGCTACCTGTTCTACCTTTCTTAAGGTTTTCAACAGAGTTTCGCACGGAACGAATCTGCTTATAGACTTTATCAACCTCACCGAACAGCATCTGAGCCTCAACCGTTGGGGTCAATCGGCCTTTATTACGTTGAAATAAAGTGAAACCTAGTTGTAATTCAGCATGGGCCAAGACTTTACTAACGGACGGCTGTGAAACATGCAAAAAGTTGGCCGCGTTAGTGATAGAGCCTGTTACATAAATGGCATGAAAGACTTCAATATGGCGCAATCTCATTTCTATTTCCTATATTCACTAAATATCATGCCTAAAGCACTTTAAAATATACTGACCACAATAGCTCCAGGATAATTGCGAGCGCTAACACATGGTGCGATTCAGCATAGTTTCGCTAAAACACAGTTTGCTAATACATAATAGTTCTGCTCATTGTGTGCAATGCTGGGCAGACAAGTCATTTCCCGTACAAGGTGATTACGAAATATTGAGTTGACTCGTTTTGTTTTGCTTAACGCTTTAGCTTTAGTTATAGCCGCGTTCGAAACAATAATCATCGTCAGCAAGTCTCTCAAGTAAGGCCTTTATTGGTGGCTTTGCTTTCGAGCGCTCTACCTTGGCTTTTAAGTGTGTTGGTTTAACAAAGTTAGCGTTCTTTTGTTTGGCACAAGCTTGTATATTCATCATTTAATCCTCGTTTGGTGTAGTAAATTTATAGCAAACTCTTGAGGTGAGAAAAATTGATAAAATTATGGTCAGGCATAGCCTAAAGTTATAATTCGTTCAGTTTCTAGCCAAAACAACAAAAAAGCTGAACATTGAAAGGTTAGTTCGTGATACGGCTGCAGCTTTTAGATTGAGCATAATACCAATCAGACTAAGTTTATTCCCACTCAGAGTAACTCAGGGCATTCAGTTTGAGGCGCGATGATTTAGGAATGG
>CAKZQF010000054.1 GCA_937139475.1 uncultured Gammaproteobacteria bacterium
CATAGTGTCACCTAAAGTTTTATGAGGTGCATGATAACACCTCTAATTAGGTGGCCAAATTAACTATGCCACTACACCTTAACCTTATCATTTCATTTAGGTCAAATGGTGCCATTTAGAGGCGTTTAAACTCATCGCTTACATCTTTAGAATATAACATTACTAATAACCCGCCTTCCAATAAGGTGAGTAGGTAAGCAATAGTCGCATCAAAATAAATAGCTACGCTAAATCCCAAAATGTAAGGGCTAATGAACAGATTAAACCCAATGATAGCTGTATAGAGCCACTTGGCGGCCTTTCTATATGAATAAAGACCAACAAGGCTAATAATATACAAACCAGAATATAAATAAGGAAATGGACTATTTAACTCAAAAATCCCACCGGAGCCACTTGCTGCAAGAACATTAATAATTTCATCTGAGTACATCCATTGCCATGCGTAAGGAGTAAAGAACAAAGCAGTATATAAAATTGCTACTAACAGGATGGTTAATTGAAAATACTTAGACATTATATTCCGTTATTGTGATTTTTTGAGGGACTGCTGCTCGCTCGGAGCTGTTGCTACCAATCTATTTGTATTTTTGTTCCGACACTAACTAATTCCATGAAATCATCCATTTCTTCATTAGTTAATGCGATACAGCCATTAGTCCAATTAAAATTTTGCATAATTGACGATAACCAACCCAAATAGTTTCTTTGTCCATGTACCATAATAAAGCCACCAGGTGAGACACCAAGCTTATCCGCATTGATTATATCTCTTTGATTTGGATAGTTAATATGCATGGCTCTGTAAAAAGAAGAATCTTCCTTTTTATAGTCTAGCGTATAAATTCCTTCAGGTGTTTTCTCGTCACCTTCTTGCTGCTTATGACCTTGGGGGACTGCGCCAAATACAACTTTATATTCACGCACCAATTTCCCGTTGCTATACAGCATCATCTTAGCTTCAGATTTATCTACTTTAACAAGATCAACTTGTGCAAAAGCTTCTGTTTCGCATATTTGTAATGGTGAATTCCAGCTTCCACCAGAATCTAAACATTTATCTTTGCGTATAAATTCACTAGCAAATAAATAAACAAAAACAACCGTCAAAGCCATCAATGGATATTTAAAATTACTTGCTCTCATTTAGGCATATTCCATTATGTGATGAAGGTTGGTGACTTCCGTTTATCGCTCATACCTGACCATAATGATATCAGCGTGTTACGTCAAGTTCGTGCCGATGGCGGTCATTTACAGATAGCTATTTTTATCGATTGTAATTCTCAATAAAACTGACTAACTCGTCTAATTGCTTGGTTTGTTTGGGAATGTATACTTTCCCGTGAATTCCTCCGTCCGCAACCATTGCTTCTACACCGTTGTGACTAAATGGATAGATATTTGAAATATTCGAAATTGGTAAACGTTTTGTAAAGTACCAATAGTTGCGACCTATTAAGTACCCATCTTTAACCTCAACCGCCGCAAACTTAATGAATAAAGCGACAAGCAATGAAAATGCAGATGGAAAACCTACTACAAAGACTATAGCTTCAATTAGGCTCATGTGCTCAAATGTTTTTTCATAACTTCCAAACTCTCGATACCTAGAAAACAGAGTAAATGAAAGCGGCAACGAAATAGCTAAACTCATAAATATGGTTATTTTTTTCCATGTCTTAATCCATAAAACTTCGTATTTCATTTTTATCCTTTATGTTTTTTTATCATCCAAACTATTGAAATGTTGTTCAGCTACGTGTCAGAAGCAGCCACGGAGTTACTTAGTCGGACTTCAACTTTATCGTTTCAAACTGAGCAGGCAAGCCTGAACTATCATCAAAATGGCAGCCAGCTTTTACAGCGTCAATGGCAAGCTCTTCAGAAGATTTATTCTCACCATATGAGTTATATAAACAACCTAAAGCGAATTCCTGTCCAGAACCAGTAGCCCAATATTTAGAGTATTCATCGACACTTCGATAACTGCAAAACTCGAAAATTCCTTCAGGGCTTACGACACAACCATCAAGTTGTGAGGACTCTACAGGCTGATCTCGTTTTTCATCCGTGTTTATAAAGTAGTCATCTATGAGAATTTGATGTAACAGGTTGAGTGACTTGAATATTGAACTTCGAGTTGTGAACTCTAAACCTTCTAACTGCCGCTCTATAACATCCTCAAAAATATTATTTATATTTGACCAACCAACAAACCCAATGATTGAATCATGAATTTTAAAAAATTTATGATTATTTATCTTATTTTCTGGACTAACTTTTACAGAATTGTCTGTGCTAAGAGAGTCGCATGCAATGGTCGCAAAGCCATCTTTTTTAACTACAACTAATGTACTCACAAGTATTCCTTTCTTATTTTTATTTTTGACCGCTTATCGCTGACCATAGCTATATTAGTGAGTTACGCCAAGTTTGTGCCATAAGCGGAAACTCACGGTTACAGTCAGCTTAATGCTTTAGTTAATTTTTTAGAGACTAATTCTCTTGCTTTTTTAGACTTGAAAATACTGGGGATATGCAATAAAAAGCTAGCCCAATTATATTTGTTTTCCTTTCGGTCATTACTCGCTATAAAAGACTGTAACTCACGACAGGACTCCCTGTTATAAGCCCACAATATTTTACCTTTATATTCTATTTGAAAGTGAGCGTCTTCAGGCCAATTAAGGTAATGAAATTTTTGGCTTTTACATGATGAGCAAGAAAAAGAACCAATATCCAATTGATGATTAGATCTCTTATATTGACTGTGCTCCCACATATTTCGCCTGTAACCTTCGGGCAGCTCACTAATAGATGTAACTGAGCCGCCATGTAAACCAGCAAAGTAAAATGCCCCGTGCCATTTATGGCCGCAGCTATCCGTCAAAAGCATGTACTCAAAAAGAGGGCTTTGTTGAAAGAAAGGAATATCCTTTTTAAGTGATATTTTAACTACTTCACCAAATTCAAAACTGGCGTGAGCCTTACAATTAGGGCATTGCATATCTAGCTTATGAGGCATTGGATTGTAATCGTAGGCTTCACTCATTTTTTCTTATCCATAATTCAAAATGATAAATTCACAGTGGAAGGCTTTCGCTCTACCTGACCTTAACGATATCAGTGTGTTACGTCAAGTTTGTGCTATAAGCAGAAACTCATGACTATTCGATTTTTTCACCGCATTTGTAGCATTTTTTCTCTGGCCAACGTATATCGAAAGCACTAAAACCCCGAAATACTTGTCTAGCATAGCATTGGGAACATCGTACCCTAAATGCGTAATAGATAATAAAGATGCCCCAAAACATAGCAGCCCAGTAAAGCGTATTGGATAAGGAATACCAATCCTCATCAACTGTTTTACCTAGCAATTTATTCAAGATAGTCAGTACTGCTTGTATGATAAGAAAAGAGATTAGTTTCTTTTTATGTTTACTCATAAGTCCATTTATTAATTGTAACTATTAAGGGCTGTTGTTCGCTCATTAGAGCCGTTATTATTTTATATATTCACCTAATTTTAAGAGCATTTCACTAATTTCTTTTTTTAGTCCTAGGTCTTCTAAATCAATAGCCACAATATCTGCTGCACATGCATAGTTCCAAGCTTTAGAAAGGTCATCAAAATTAAAATATTGTTCTGCTATCGCTAGATTGATAGTCGCCACATATTCAACAAGTTCCAGCTCTCTAGCTAGGTTCAAAGCTTTAAAATAAAATGGCATTGCTTCATTATGTGTAGAAGTGAAATCTGCAAGCGTTTCCCATTGAAATGGATGATCCAAATTAGAACCTTCGTGAGCTTCACAAATTTCTTTAATTTGGTTGTAAGCCTCCCAAAAAGTTTCAGAGTCGTCTTCTAAACTCGCATTAACTATTTCAATCGAGAGTAGGTGGAGCTTGTCATGATGAGGTGGTTTGCTTATTGTTGACGTATTCATTTTTCCATTGTTATAGAACTTCCGTTATTCGCTCTCAGTCGACATTAAGCCTTTCAATTGATTACGTCAACTTTACGCACTTAGCTGCTTTTAATTTCTGGCGATTTGTGAAGTTTTTTGTGATTATCTCACGACTTTTGACAAAAAAGTTTCAATTAAATTATCCCAATTTGGTTATAGCCCAGAATGCCATTGAACAAGAGTTCTCATTATTTATGACGATCCACATATCTAAATCATAAGGCCTGACCTGTTAATAATCGTTAAGGCTTAATCAAGCGATGAAAGTAATATTTAATATGCTTTTTGCTAGCCCCTAAAAACAGGGTGACTTTTAAAAAGTGGTACACTATCTGGTACACCATGCGGATTACTGCTTACTTATTGACTTTATCCACTTGATCTAATTCATTATTATCATATGGTTCAAATCCTCTCGTTCCGACCAATCTATCACTTTTTAGAACGGCTCACATTACAGTTAATATAAATTGGCCGAACCTCGCTCCTATGAACGCGTACCTTTCATTAACTTCCTAGCAAAATGCACAGCCCCTCCTTTAGCAAATTACGCTTCGCTTTAAGGTTCGTTGTCTCATCTTGCTGATTATCAATGGTGGTGCACTGATATGTAGGACTTTCAGAACCAATTGTCCAGGTTCTTTGTTGCGATGGCTAAGGGTTCAGCAACTTCTGTTATCATATCGCCGTCTTGAGTGACTTGTTCAACGGCTTGAACTTTTAATTCTTCAGATTGACCTCTGCCCTACCCCACCTCATAACCGAAGGGGCCTTGACCGAGTTCTTCTTAGTGCAATGAAACACATTGTTATGCTACATTGATTTAATAGATAAATATTATTGTAGTAGCCACATGTATTTCACGCCCCTAAGTCGACAATAAGGCAACCCTGTATCGCAGTTTCATATCATTTTGAGTCGAAAGCTCGACAATGAGACAGCAATACTACGCTTATAGGCGATTTTTATAGTGAAGGAATAATAATAAATGAACTCAAGCAACATATTTTCTTTGCTTTACCCCAGAGACACCGGTAGCCAACATATTTTTCATCAAAGAGTTTGGCGCTTTTTCAGCTATTCAGTTTCCAATATGCTAAGCCTCATATTAGGCGCAAGTTTAATTGCATTGGTGTTATATATTCATGAGGCACAAATAAAACATATCGCGCTACTTTTTTTTACAACTTCAGCTGTAGCCGTTATGGTGATATTTATTTCTCAATATGTATTAAGAGCTAAACTAGAAAAAAATCTATTAGCTGTGTTTCTTCAAATACGTGTTGTGCTTGGCTGCTGTATTGGTGTTTTATATGGCGTGGCAGTATTTTTATTACCGGATAAAAATATAGACGTAGGTATCCTATTTCTTTTGTCGATTTATTTAGTATCTATTGCTATCGCTATTTTTCAGTATTCTATTATTCCCACTTACTACATATCTTTTAACCTAAGTATATTTATTCCCTTGGCGGTTGGCCTATTAAACACCCCAAATAATATCAGCTCAATGACTTTAGTTTTATTGGCTATCGGTGTCATATTATTCGCGAAAAAAGGCTTAAAAGTCTCACAAAGTGAAATCGATTCAATCAAGGTGAATTTACAATTAAAAGCTGAAGTAGCCGAGCATATTATTACTCGTGAAAAGCTTCGTGAAATGGCGTTATATGATAATTTAACGAAAGTTGCCAATCGCTATTTATTTGAAGAGAGTGCAACGGCTTTATTATCAAAAGCACATAGGAATAAACAAAACGTTGCATTGCTCTACATCGACTTAAATCAATTTAAGTATATTAACGATAATTTTGGTCACGATATAGGCGATAAAGTTTTAGTTGAAGCAACGAATAGAATAAGAAAAAATATCCGGTCATCTGATCTAGTTGCTCGTATAGGCGGTGATGAGTTTGTGATTGTCCTTGAAAATTACCATTTAGATAAAGTAAAAGTAAACCTTATAGAATCTATTCAGGCAACGCTTAATGAAGATATTGAAATAGATAATAAAGTTATTGAATTAAGAGCTAGCATTGGCGCTTCAATTTACCCTCATGATGCTGATAATCTTAGTGAGTTATTACGTTTGGCGGATGCTAAAATGTATCAGCAAAAGGCAGTTCACTCCACTTGAGTTGAATGCCCCATAAAGGCATTTTAGTGACATTAATGCTAATTTCTATTTCTACGTGCCTTCAGATAATTCGTCTTGTTACACCTAACCTCTGATTAGGGCAAAGCAGTGCGCTGGTCTGAACTATAGTATGTTTTAGCTGGAATACCTTGATAAGTTTTTCTGTTTCGTACTATCGAGCCTATGGGCTAAAGTAACAGTCTAAAGCAGCAAAGCTTCAATTAATGATGAGCTTAATCGCGCCCTTATCAAAGGGGTAACCAAACTGAGCAATAAATGGCTTTAACTCTTCTATACTTTAGAAACGCCGAAGTGGCGATTACAGACAGAAAGGAGAACAAAGTATGTTATTTCTTATGTATTGGGAGCTTAATGAAGGGGTCTCAGTAGCTGACAGGCTGCTGGCGGCAGAAAAACTCATGACGGCTAAGCTTTTTCCACCTGAAAATATTGAATTAGTGCGGTTTGACATAACGCCGGATAACTGGGGGATTACGTTAGTTAATGCAGAATCTATAGAAGAACTATCAAACCTCAATAACATGTGGCGTATTGCATGCCCTGGAATCTTTAAAACAACCAAGCTATCACCTGCACGTCCAGTTCAAGAATCGATAGGCTCAACAAATGCGTTGCTCCAAAAGCTTCAATCAGTATGATATCACCATACGTTCATGGAAGGATTCATTCAACTGAAAATGAAAATATAGCCCGGCTTATATGATTATTCGCCGGGACTATACGAACAATCTGTACATAGTTTTACGCTCGCTCACGGATCAATGACGCAGCTGTTCTGTCTACCATTACAGTACTGTTTTTCTTGACCTGCATAAATAGAGGCCTCATTATAAATAAACCATTGTAGTAACGGAATAATTTTAATCTGGAGCAGATTAAATCGAAATTGTTGAGCTTGGGCGCAGCTATTCTGCATGGTAATTAAATTATTATTTTCATTTTTTAGTAACTTATTGGTTTTGTCAAGTTAGAGTAATATCTTAGAAAGGATTCTAAATTATGATAGACGCAAGTGAGCACGATTGTCTTTTAAAAGCGATAAAGGATGGCCAGTTAATTCCAAATGACGGCTTGAATCAACTCTTTGACCAAGCAGATGTTATCTCGGTACAAGGATACGATGAGCAACGACGGGTAATCTATTGGAACCAAGGCAGTGAAAATTTATACGGCTTTACAGCTGAAGAAGCAATGGGAAAGAAGCTTGAAGATTTAATTATTCCCAAGGCGATGCGTGATACAGTCATTACGGCACATAATGAGTGGTTGCGTAACGGCATAAAGATACCTTCAGCTAAACTCTCCCTTTGCAAATCTGATGGTTCTACGGTTTACGTCTATTCATCCCATGTGATGTATAAAAATCAATCCGGTCAACATCAAATGTATTGTATTGATATTGACCTCGCTGAGCTAAAACGAGTAGAAGCACAAGCTTTGAAGAAAGAAAAAATGCTCAGTACGGTGTTTAAAGTAATTCCTGATTTGTGCTTTCTTATGGATGAAAACTCCATTATTTTAGACTACTATGCCGGTGATGAAAAAAGTCTGTATGTCTCTCCGGATGTATTCCTTGGTTCTTCGATGCACGAATTATTGCCAGAAGATGTTGCCCTTCAATTCATCCAAAATATTGAGAAAGTAAAGAGCAAGGGGGGCTTGGTTACCTATGAATATAAGCTACCCTTACCCCATGGACATCGCTTCTTTGATGCACGACTAAGTCAGGTTCCAAATAGCAATGAGTTTATTGTTATTATTCGTGATATCACTGAGAACAAGCAAAAAGAAGAACTCATTTCGTATCAGGCTCACTACGATTCGTTAACTAATCTCCCAAACCGCTTTTTAGCACTCGACCGACTATCCCAATTAGTCGCTATGGCCAAACGAAATGCTGAAAGAGTCGCTATTTTATTTATAGATTTAGATGAGTTTAAGAAAATTAATGACACTTTGGGCCATAACACTGGCGATAAAGCCCTAATCGAAGCTGCAAAACGACTAAAATCACTAGTGCGTGAAGAAGACACTGTCGGGCGGTTGGGTGGGGATGAATTCATTGTTTTACTACGAGGTTTTACTGACGCTAAGGACACATTAACAACTGCTGAAAGTTTACTCAGAGCGTTTCGCCAGCCACTTAATATAGATGACAGGGAGATAGTCCTTACGTTAAGTGTTGGCATCGCCATTTATCCCGATAATGGTAAGACCCCCTCTAAATTACTGCAAAGTGCTGATATTGCAATGTATCAGGCAAAGCATTTAGGTCGAAATACTTATTCGTATTTTAATGAATCTATGAATACAGACCTTTCAAGACGTCTGGACGTTGAAGAGCAATTGCGGGGCTCTCTAGAGAGAAACGAACTGGAAGTATACTACCAACCCCAAATAGACGTTGCTAGCGGACTCGCAGTTGGTGCAGAGGCATTATTACGTTGGCATAGCGATAAGTTAGGTAACGTCTATCCATCTGAGTTTATCCCGATAGCGGAGCAAACGGGATTGATTGTTGCTATTGGCCAATTTGTACTCGAAGAAGCATTGGAGACACTAGCACAGTGGCAAGCGTACTATGGTGTGAGCTTGTCTATGTCGGTAAACCTGTCACCTAGACAATTTCGGGACCCTAGGTTGTTAAGCTCAATTCAATGTATTGTTGAGCAATCAGGTATTAGCGCTGCTAGCTTAGAGCTGGAAATTACCGAGGGGGTATTGATGACCGGAAGTTTGCTTGTTGACTCTGTACTAGATGGCCTTAAAAAGCTAGGTATACAGCTTTCAATGGACGATTTTGGTAAGGGGTATTCTTCATTAAGTTATATAAGAAAGTATGCTTTTGATGTTATCAAAGTAGATCGATGTTTTATCGAGGGAATAGCAAATAATGAAGCTGATAAAAACTTGGTTCATGCCGCTATAGCAATGGCGCATAGTTTAGGCTTAACCGTTATTGCTGAAGGAGTCGAAAACCAAGAACAACTGCTTATTTTAGAAGAGCTTAAATGTGACTATGTACAAGGTTTTCTTTTTAGTAAGCCAATAAGACAAAGTGAATTATTGTCCTTATCCCCCTATTCTTATACCAATAACATAAATAGCGATTGACCTAACGAATATTAGTGAATATTACAACAAACACTATCAGCTGTGGTTTAGAAAGCCTTGCTTACTCCTAGATGTTAACAGGCTGTTTTAATGCCCGTTATAAGCAGTAATAAGCTCATAAGGTAGTAACTGGTGCCAACGCAAGCAAATCCCACAAAAAAAGACAACAAAAACAACATAGGCGATTTGCAAGCCACGCAGATTTCTAATTAGGTTTGACTTATTGAGCGACGATTCCATAACTATACAAGATACTTATGGTTCCTTTGATGATCGGCCCAGGTAAAAGTGCTATTTTCATAACAAAAAATAGATCGTTAAGTTAATAGAGACACTAATCATGAAATTCCAAATAACACAAAACCCATCGATAAGTTCATCGCGCTTAATTTATGGCTGTATGCGTATTTGTGGTGACGGTTCTATCAGTGATAAAAGCAAAGGGAAGCGAGCAATCCGAAGCGCTATTGAAGTAGGATATAGTCATTTTGATCATGCTGATATTTATGGGGCTGGGCAAAGCGAATCATTGTTTGGTGAGATATTAAAAGAGTCATCAAGTTTAAGAGATGAAATGTTTATCACGTCAAAAGCGGGGATAAGACCTAAACAAGGAAATGATACATACGCCCCAACTCGTTATGACTTTAGCAAAAAATATATTCTAGAGAGTGTCGAGGGTTCTCTTAAGCGTTTGGGCATAGAACAATTAGATATGTTTATGCTACACCGTCCTGATTATTTGATGAATGTCGACGAAGTTGCAGACGTTTTTGATGTATTAAAAACTAGCGGCAAGGTTAAGCACTTTGGTGTTAGTAATTTTAAACCATCACAGGTAAATTTGTTAAGCTCAATATTGCCCATGCCCTTGATAGCCAATCAGGTTGAAATTAATATTCACAACATCGATACGCTTTCTGATGGAACTTTAGATCAATGCCAGCAGCATGGCATAACGCCAATAGCTTGGTGTCCTTTAGGTGGTGTGGCTTATCCTGCTTGGGGAAATACTTTTTCAGAAGATGATGAGATACGTATAGCAACCGAGTTGGCACAACAAGCCGAGAAATATCAATGTCAACCGTGGTTAGTTATCCTGGCATGGCTGTTAAAACATCCAGCAGATATATATCCAATAATTGGCTCAACAACACCAGAACGGATTGTTGCGGCTAAACAGGCACTTGAAATAAACTACTCTAGAGAAGACTGGTATCGGCTCCTCGAGGCAAGGAACGGTGAATCAGTACCATAATAAATTTACTTTTACTCGTCATCATACCTTGAAATATTTTTTCCAAGGTAACTTCAGTCGTAGTCATGCAGGAATAGAACAGGGGCCGTTATTAGCCGTTAAGTACCCTCTGTTAGTGGTTGGCTCGAAGAAAACTCAAGTCTCGTTAACCGACACCTTGAAGACATTACCGATTCATGAAATTAACGAAAAAGGCTTAGGCCACCTAATTGTATGTGTTAGATGTTATAGCTAAGAATACTTATCAACTGCCGATTGTATGCTACCAGATGCTTTAGCTAAATCCTCCGGAAGCATAACAGGACGAATATCAACTGTAGCATTAAACGCTAAAAACCAAGGCTCTGCTATTGCTGGAATCTGAGAAGCATCATCCATATTGAAATAAATATAGCCGCCTCTATAGCCGCCATCGAGAGTTGTAAAATAAACAGATTCTGGCTTTAACTCTTCAAGAATTTTCTGAATTGTTTGTCCCAAATTTCCAGCTTTCGCTGCCGCATTTCCCGTTTCTACAGGAAAGACAACTTTCATCATAAATCTCATCTGGTCATCTCCATAGTTGGTTCATTTACTATATCTAACAACTTATTATCTATATTTTGCAAGATATACCACCTTACAATAATAGTATAAAATTCGTGCTCTGCTGAATATGTATTGGCTGTGCTGTTTTATGTACTGCAAATTTAAGGGCCCGTTCTATTTAATGATTAACTATCTAAATCGTTTTTTAGACTAAGAGATCCGGCCTCATACAAAAGCCGGAAATGACTCCTAATGCGACAATACGGTCATCAAATGGAGTGTGGTTTGTATCCGTCTGCTTGCGACATAATATATGTCTTTCACTTCTGATAAGAACGTCGCCTATACTGACGCATCATAAACATGAATTATAGTTGCCCACGTACAGCACCTCTGGCTGACCATGAACATTTAGGAGATTTCAGTTATTGTTTTTTGAAATCATTCTTTTAATTGCATCAACTATTACTTCCGGTCGATCTTCATTGATGTAGTGACCACTGTTTGGAACCAATATTTGCTCACTTTGGCTAGAAAGCTTTAATTGATTTTTTTGCATTTCAGCCAGCGCATCAATTAATTCATTCTTCAACTTGTCATCGCCAAACAGCTCGTCGTACCTGTTTTTATCTGTTGCACTTAAGACGATAAGTGGAATATCGCCGAAAGATTTTATATTGCTTGCCTCCTCATACAGCAAGGGCATCATATCTTGCTCCTCAAGAATGGCATCAGCACTTTTGTAAAGTAGTGCAGGAACCAGTGTGTTCTGGTAATCGTACTCTGGGGTGTTGGGAAATGCACCTTTAAACATTTGACGTAAAAGACCGATATTATTCGCAAATTTGAGAAAGCCACTCGGAAGCTTTTCGTTAGTCATATCATAAAGCTCCGGTGACATGTATTCATGTTCTTCGGGATGTTTGCTATCGACTAAGATAATACCAGCAACATCTTGTTGATAATCTGCAACAAAACTTCTCAAAATTGCACCTCCTAGCGAGTGCCCAACAAGTATATAAGGTTTCGATACTCCGGATTTATCAAGCAAGGTATGTAGCTCTTTCGCCATGAATTTGCTGGATTTTGGATTGCTTCCACGTTCGCTCCACATCAAGCCTGCTCGGTCGTAAGAGATCGAAGTTGCAAAACTGGATATCTGCTTTTGCAAATGAAACCATTGTAAATGTCCTGCCGGATCAAATGCAGATTCGAAAACGACCGTAGGCCCCATTGTTCCATGTTTGTAATAGTGAAGCTTATGACCACCGACATCGACCAGCTCTCCATGTGGTCGCAAGTTTTTTTCAGCTTTAATTCGAGAGTATTGTTCGTAGGTAATGCCCAGGCCACAGAAAACAACAAACAGGGCAGTGATTGTCAGAGCCAGCGTTTTTAACCATTTATTCATTTTTTATCCAAATCCACTTATCTTTTACCGAAAATATAGTTGTTAGTACTTTGTTTTTCTTCAGGAGTTCATTAATTTTTGTTAATGATAATATTTGAAGCTATTACCGGTTCGGGTAGATGCATTAAGCATACCAGCCATTTCCAATCCGCGACTATACTGGCTTCAGGGCAATGAGTCGTTTTTCATATGTGTCAGTTAGTTAAATATATTGGTGACGATGAAGAGATATTGGCGAGTATAACCATAATTAGATGACTAAATTTGAATGCGAAATCGCTAATTTACTTCGAGTTAAGATGTGGGAATAGCCAAGCGATGTGATTACTATAACGTCGCTTGGCACTTATTACTGTCACATTCCTTTGGTAATCACACTAAATAGCTCTACAAATCGCCACCAATAACCTTGACACTCAGTGTCTTCTAGTAGCCGTTTATGGCCCCTACCAGTTTAATGTTCAGAGGACTGTTACCGACACGAACTGGACTCTCCGGCTCTCTTGCTAAAGTCACTATCGGACACAAAGTGCCTTAGAATTTATTGTACTAATGTTGAATTTGGATTAGGTTCTATTAAAGTTACTATCTTGATTTGGCTGAGTTAAAAACCAATCTAGAATAATAAGCCACGTGACTTTAAGATCCCTTCTTGTGAAACGCGTAGTAATTCATCTGTATA
>CAKZQF010000055.1 GCA_937139475.1 uncultured Gammaproteobacteria bacterium
ATGTGCTGCCTTGTCCTGCAACCCATTGACCGTTAATAAATTGAATGTTTGACATGTTTGTCTCCTAAATCTTGGCGCATTAAAGCGCTAGCACGCGAATTTGATCGCCGCTTTTAACATTTAGCGCATTGGCGTGTTGCTCGGTGATCACGGCAGTTTCGGTATCGTGATTAACCTCAATATGAACCTCAGTGGCACGGAAATTCTTTAAATCGGTGTTGCAGGCAACAAAAGCTGCACCTTGTTCAACATCAGAGATCTTAACCGTAACGCGCTTACTTTCTTTTACCGCCTTGATTTGCTCCAGTTCACACTCAACCGTAGGACCACCATCAAAGATATCCACATACCCACGATGAATAAAGCCTTCACGCTGCAATAACTTTAAGGCTGGTGTTGTTTTGGGGTGAACGTGACCAATAACAGCCTGGGCTTCCTCGCTGAGCAAGCTAACGTATATTGGGTAGCGTGGCATTAACTCTGCAATGAATACTTTATTGCCAATGCCCGATAAATAATCGGCGGTTGGAAAGTCCATATTGAAAAAGTGCTCTTGTAGCCAATTAAAAAACGGAGAATCACCATTCTCATCGGACACACCTCGCATCTCTGCAATAACGGTGGTACCAAATCGCTGCTTAAATTCAGCCAAAAACAGGAAGCGACAGCGCGACAGCACTCTCCCATTGTTACCACCGCGGGCACGTTCTTGTAAGAACAAAGTACATAGCTCAGCAGAACCAGTATGATCATTACACAAGGTTAATGTTTCGATGGTGTTGTGTAATTTTAACTCTTGCGAGCTATGCACCACTTTACCTAAGTGATAATGGTAGAAAGCGTTCTCTAAGCCAACAGCCGAATCTAAACCGCTGGTACCGACAACGTCACCAGTTTCTGTATCTTCCATCACCATCAGATAGCCTTCATTACCCGGCTTATCTGTTTCTGTTGCAAAAGATTTTTCAGAATGTTCAATTCGTGAACGTAGTAATTTCTCGTTTGTTGGTAAAGAAGTAAAACCAACGCCGGAATCGTGCGCTATTTGCATTAAGGACGAGTAATCTGCCTCTTTAATTGGGCGAACAACTAGCATATGTGTAACTCCAGATTGAGCATCATAGAAAGCAAAAGGCGAACGAGGTACTGTCCGCCTTTCTAGGGAGGGAAGTTAAGCGTTTACGATTTGCGCTACCGCTTTGTCAAAACGTGCCAACCCTTCTGCGATATCTTCGCTTGGAATAATTAGTGACGGAGCAAAACGTACAATGTTTGCGCCTGCAACCAGTGCCATTAACCCGTTATCTGCTGCCGCAATCATAAAGTCACGCGCACGGCCGTTATACTCATCGTTTAATACCGCACCTAGCAATAAGCCTTTACCGCGAATTTCACTAAATACGTTGTATTTTGCATTAATTGCATCAAACCCTGCACGAATTTGTGCTTCTTTTTCACTGACACCAGCAAGTACCTCTGGCGTATTCACGATATCCATTACCGCCTCAGCAACAGCACAAGCCAGTGGATTGCCACCGTAAGTCGAGCCATGTGTACCAACTTTTAAATGCTTCGCGATTGCTTTCGTTGTTAGCATTGCGCCAATTGGGAAACCACCACCTAACGCTTTCGCTGTGGTTAGAATATCCGGCGTAACACCAAGATCCATGTACGCATATAGTGAACCTAAGCGACCAAAACCAGTTTGTACTTCATCAAAGATAAGCAGTGCATTGTGCTCATCACATAATTCACGTACGCCTTTGGTGAACTCATCTGTTGGGCTAACCAAACCGCCCTCGCCTTGTAGAGGCTCCATCATTACCGCACAAGTCTTATCAGACATAAGTGCTTTTAATGCAGCAAGATCGTTGTAAGCAACGTGCTCAATAGCGCCTGGCTTAGGACCAAAACCATCTGAATAAGTTTCTTGTCCACCAACAGTCACGGTAAAGAAGGTACGGCCGTGGAACCCTTGTTTGAATGCAATGATTTGATCTTTGTCCGCGCCAAAGTTATCTAGTGCCCAACGACGAGCAAGCTTAAGTGCTGCTTCGTTCGATTCTGCGCCAGAGTTTGCGTAGTAAACTTGATCAGCAAAGGTGGCATCCGTTAGCTTTTTAGCCAATCGTAAGGCTGGCTCGTTAGTCATTACATTACTTAAATGCCAAATTTTGCTTGCTTGATCGTTAATCGCATTTACTAATGCAGGATGACAGTGACCAAGACAGTTAACAGCGATACCACCAGCAAAATCAATTAACTCATTGTCATTTTGATCCCATACTCGAGATCCTTGGCCGCGTACAGGGATAATGGCTGAAGGTGCGTAGTTTGGTACCATAACATCATCAAAAAGTTCGCGGGTTACTTGCATTTGCTCTGACATAGAATGAATCCTCTTTGGTGCTCGATTTTACAAGGCGTTTAAATAGTTGATAACTAATTGTTGAAATAGTTCATCAATAAAATGAATAACAACCAGCTAATTTAGCTAAAGATTATTGCAGATTATCACGGGGGTGTCTCCCCACCTCTCCCTTAAACGAAGGTGTTTAGGTTAGTCGGTTTCGGTTTAAGGAATGTAGAGTGAATAAAAAATCAAATTGGTTGATTGAACCCGAATAAAAAACCGCATATTGAGGCTAAAAAGTCATGCGAAGAAATTAGAAAAAAATAAAAAAAATAGTTCAGGATGATGTCTGAGGTGAGGAATTAAATGATTTAGCCCGTTCAGATTAAGTTGGTTGTTTTTTTATGGCTGCAACAAGGCCAAAAAAAAGCCCGCAAACCTAAGCTTGCGAGCCTTAAAAATTTAACGCAATATCGGCTTATTTTAAAGAGCTGTAGTAAGCTGCTAAATTTTTGATGTCTGCGTCAGTAAGTGGAGCAGCCATACCGTACATCATCGCCGCTTGGCCACCTTTACGTGATTGATCTTTAAATGCTTTTAAAGATGACTCTAGGTACATTGCTTTTTGCCCTTTAAGGTTAGGGTACATTGGAGCAATAGCAATACCGTCTGCACCGTGACAACCTGCACACATCATTGATTTTGCTTTACCTGCAGCAACATCGCCAGCAGCATTAGCCATCATAGGCAATGATAGAGCTAGGGCTAGAGCTAGAGTGCGTTTATTTAACATGATAAATCTCCCGATTAATAATAATTATATTCTGGTCAACATACGCGATATTAACCATAAGCGCAGGTGACTTTAATTTATAAACTTGAACAGCTTATCATAACCATTCAATAGTTTGATTAGCATAAATCAAGTTTAGTTAACTAATCAATCATCCTTTACGCCAAAACGATAAAAATATGTACCATCTTTAGTCTTAACAGTACCTTGTTTGCGCATCAACCTCACATTGACTATGCTAGAGCCTGTCACCTTTATGTTAACTTAATATGTCAAAACCTGATTTACAGCAGTTCTATATTGCTCAAGAACAATCTGTCTACCTGTTAAACCACCATGATGCTAGAAAGCTTCGTGAATGGCTCGCCTTATGTGAAGAACAACTAGGGCAGCTTGGCTACAGCGATATTACCTATGTTGGCAAAGGCGCCTATGGATTTGCTTTTGCGGCGCGAACGACCAGTGATGAACAACATGTTTTCAAATTTTCACGAATTACCTTACCCGAGCATGTTCAAGATAGACTTGAAGAAGAAGCTTTCATGCTTGAGCAGGTGGTACATCCATTAGTACCCGCTCATTTGGGCTATTTTAAAATTGGTAAACAACGTATTTTGGCAATGGAGCGTGCCATCGGGATGGATCTCGAGCAATATTCATTACAAATGGGCCCGCTAGACGCTAGCACAATACTCTCTATCGCCGATCAAATGGTCAATGTTTTAACTTACCTACGGCGCCAGGAGCGGGTAATAATTCACGGCGATATAAAACCCTCAAATATAGTTATCGACCCACTCACCAAGTCCATTGGGCTGATCGATTGGGGATCATCTGTTTTTGCTCAAGTAGATAGTAAAGGACAGTTTTATCAAAATAATATTATGGAGCTCATGTCCGCAGACCTTCAACATAGTAATGCAAGGCTAGGAGATGTTTATTTTATTGGCGAGGAGCAACTCAATGGTAGCTTATCCAGTGTAAGATTTGATGAACAAGGTCTTGCAGGCACGTTATACGCCTTGGCCTCTGGTCAATCTTGTCGTTTCGGTTCTAAAGTACTCCCTGCAACCGCACTCGGCCTACCCAAAGAATTTGCGATTACCTTACAAAACATGCTCAGCGATGATATCGAACTTAGGCATAATGCGGGAGACTATTTCATGCGCAATATGCAATATATGAAGCATATTGTTGTTCCCGCCAGTCCGAAGCCCGAGCCGATTCCTTCGCTGCCAGTATGGTTACACGAGCATGTCGATGAATTAGAATCAGTAGTCTACACATCTCGCCGCTCCTTCTTGAAAGAAGAAGCACATCTACATGATTTTGATGATATAGACGATGTTCAACTTGATAATTATTATAAAAATTTCCTACAGGGCATGGGAGACAATGCCAAAGCATTCCTAGCATCGGTAAGTCGACTGAGCAAATTTCCAATGGTTGGCGGATTGGCAATTCACTGGAATGAAGAAGGGTTATCAATAGATTCTAATTTGAACCTATATGATAAGGAGTTACGCCGGCCTTTTTATAGCGCAGTCAATAATATGATAATTCTTGCCAGAGCGATTGATCGCGAAGGCATTTTCAAAGCGTGTTTTTTCAATGCTAAGCAAACCAAACATATTGACCGCAATGGGCCAGCCGATTCCTTTATACCTGATGCTCAAACCAAACTTCACTTTGATGTTTACGAACGACCACTTATAGACGATGAGAGCCGCCTACACTCTTACTTTGAGGATGAAAAAGATCCCGATGAGCAACTAAACTTGCCTGATGAGATGATGGAAACTTTAGCGCAGCTCAATTTAATTCATCATACCGGATGCATTATTTTTGAATCACTAGAAAAGAATTTAAAAATCCATAATTACTTGTCGTTACTCGACGCAAGTAAACAGGAGAAATTTAGGAATTTAATCGAAAAGTTAATATCCCAAGTACCATTAATTAAAGGGACCGGGGTCAGTGGCTTTATGAAGTTTCCTTATAAAGATTCAAAGTATTTTTCCCCAATTGAGTCGGTACCGGCCAACTTTCTTGCCGCCAACCCTAAACTCTCTGCTCACAAATCTCTAACATGACCAAATAACGGATATCACCAACAGCTGCCCACTGGCTAAAAGGAAAATATTTGCAATAATCATCTTGTAGAATGCACAACTTATACGATTGGTTTTGTAGAGAAAATGAAGCGACACAAGGGTATCGCTTCATAACGTAGAGGCAGTACTTAGATAGGTGAGCCAGGAGGCAGTTTGGCTGGTTTAGAAAATACCTTATGCTGGGCGTCCTCTATGCCTTTTTTTAACTCATGTGCCAACAGTTGAAAGTGGCTTCGATAAGCTTTGTCACCGCGCTTTGCTTTTTTCGCTAACCACTTCTCTAATGAAGACAATTGCTGACTTACGGCTGCACGTGCCTCAATTGCCAGATCAGCTTGATGATACAGCGCCAGCAGTTGTTCAATAACAACAGTATTCACCCGTTGAGTGACAAGCATTTTGATACCATTAGTACTATGTTCTTGTGACTTAATAAGCGTAAAACCGACCAGTTCATTGAGCAATTCATCAAGCGATAGCTGTGCGTCATCGCCGGCGTGTTGTAATACCAAGCGATTGACACGAGCACTATTGAGTAAGTACTTAAGTGAATTACGAGCGCTCGCTTCTGCCATACTCAATGGATCGATATTAAAGCCATTTTGAGAACTAAAGCTTTCCCGTGTAGAAGAGAATCCATAAGCCTTGGGCGGTAGCCTCTCAAGTAATTGTCGCGGTAGGGTTAAATAGTCACTCGAGAGCGTTTTAAGAATCGCCTGCAACGCCTGTCGTTGCCATGTTGCATCAACAGGCCGGTTAATCAATGGTTCATTAGCCAAAGCATAATTATAGTCTACGCCAGCGACTATCTTACTTGCAGCTTCTACCTGAAACCGGTGCAATAGATAAATCGGCACGATAGCTTCTCGAAGTTCACTATGCCCTTGTGAACTATCCAATATAGATGCACTAATATTATTGAGCGCAACCTCTCGAACTAACATCAAGCGCGTCAGTTCTGCATCGGCTTTTGTCCCGTTATCCCACAAGTGAGCCCACGGATTAGAGCTTCCTGCACTTCGCGCATCACGATCCGACATAAATTTAAGCCCAGACTGACGTGCTTGCTTAATTAGCTCTAAGCGCTCTGCAGCAGTGTGCTCTCCATAGCCATAGTCAACGGTGAAATGATCCCATTGCCCAACCCCGATACCGTAGGCATTAGATAAATCAATTTTTTGATCTTTTAATTCAATCAATGGGTGCGGATAGTCCATGACTGAGGCCCTATCATTGACACTGCTAGAGAAGTTATGCGCAATACCTAATGTGTGGCCAATTTCATGCGCTGATAGTTGTCTAATTCGAGCCAAGGCCATTTCTTGAGCACTAGTAACTGCTTGCTCGTCACTCTGCCCAGCTAATAATCCTGAGGCGATTAGGTAATCCTGCTTAACGCGCAATGAGCCTAATGTAACATGCCCTTTTAAAATTTCACCGGTACGGGGATCGCTCACTGAACTACCATAAGACCAACCGCGTGTTGAACGATGAACCCACTGAATAACGTTATATCTCACATCCAATGGATCGGCTCCCTCTGGTAGCATTTCTACCTTAAATCCTTGTGGAAATCCCGCTTTGGCAAAGGCACTGCTCCACCAGCGAGCCCCATCAAGAAGCGCACCTCTGACAGGCTCTGGCACGCCAGGATCAAGATAGTAAGTAATAGGCTTTATTACGCTGCCATGCTGGTCCTTCTGTAACCGATGGCGGTATATAAAACGCTGTGTTAATGGCTTTGCAATCGGCTGACTGTAGTCCTGGAAAGAAAATGGGAAATAGCCACTGTATGGATGAAATTCTCGTGGCTCATAACCAGCGTCAGGCAGTGCGACAAGCGAGTGTCTAAACTGAACTGAGATATAACGCGCATCGGGCGCTACACTACCAAGGTGACGCCCTTTGGGCTCACCATTGAATGTGACTGTCGCGCTGATTTCGGTATTGCGCTGAAACGACTTTGATTCTTGCCAGTTCGCCATCGATGTCGACTTATTGATGCGATAGCTCCCCTCGCCATCACGTTTTAAGCTCGCCGTTACGCCATGGAAATCTTGAATAGCAAAGCCCGATAAATCAATTAAGATACGGTCCTGTTGCTGTGCTTTGATATCAAAGCTGAATAAAATGGACTCCGCAAAAGCTAAATTAAGGGCGCTAACTTCATGCGCATTATCACTAATTGCCCGATAATAAGGGTTGAGTTGGCGTAAAATTACACGCTGGCCAATACGTTCAAACTGAACCAAGCGAGACTCTCCAATCTGACCGCGATCCAAGCCTAAATCATTTGAACCAACCCCTTGTATAAGGCTACTTACATAGATAAATGGTTGATTTAATTTATCGATTTCCAATAGCAACATCTGCTGATTGGTGCCGCCATAGAGATTAAATAAGCCAGGCTTTTTAGTCAGCCCTTTAATCTTTTCATTGAACGTATCGGCACTTGCAGCATTCCAACTGATCAAAGCCAAAACAGCATAACAGGCGCAAATGACTCCTTTATTTAACTTTGAAAGCGTCACGCTTTTCTCCTTAGTTTTGTGCTTCACTGATACAGCGAGCAATTGTTTCAAACATTTCTTTAAGTACCAATGGCTTGGTAATATGGTCGTTCATACCAGATTCAAGACTCTTTTCTTTATCCCCGGCCATTGCATGGGCAGTCATCGCAATAATTGGCAGTTGCTCTTTAGACAGACTTTTTCTAATTTCCCTTGCGGCCGTTAATCCATCCATCACCGGCATTTGAATGTCCATTAATACCGCCTGATAGTTATTTCGACTAACAGCTTCTACCGCCAGTTGACCATTTTCCGCCAACTCAACCTCATAGCCTTGCGATTCCAGTAAACCCTTGGCAACTTGTTGATTTATTATATTATCATCAACTAATAATAGTTTCCCAGCTTGATGACGATCTTGTTTTTCCTCGACCTCAGGAACGGGATTGTCTTGTAGGTATTGACTAACACGCTTAACGACATCATGTGGCGATAGTGGCTTACTAAAGATACCCGTAACCAAGGTTTCAATTTCTTTGTTATTAAGCACCTCATCGCCATAATTCACCAATAGGAATACCAACGACTTGGGATGAGTTTTAACCAGCTCATGGAGCTGTCTTATCTGATAGCCTTCGCTCCAGTCGAGCAATATAACGCGAGGGGAGGCTTGCTGCATCGCTTCTTCACAAGAGCTCACACTAACCAAGTTAAAACCTATCTCTGTGAGCATTTTTTGATAAACATCTACGGCTCGATGGTGTGATTCAATTAACAGAAGCGATGAGCCTTCCATGCGGCTGGGCAATCGCCATTCTTGTTGCTCTAGCTGATGGTCTAACTTTAATTCAACGCTAAAAGAAAACTGGCTCCCGTGATTTAACTCGGTATTCACGACAAACTCTCCCCCCATCATTTTAACCAAATGATCCGAAATGGAGAGGCCCAAACCTGAGCCGCCAAACTCTCGCGTAGTCGAACCATCCGCTTGACTAAACGCTTTAAATAGCTTGGGTAGTTTACTTTGCTCAATACCGATACCCGTATCTATCACTTCAAAACTGAGCAACACTGCTTGCTCACCTTGTTCAATAGCCTTACAGCAAATCTCAACATAGCCATGTTCAGTAAATTTCACTGCGTTGGATACAATATTAGTAAGGACCTGACTCAGACGCAGGCTATCCCCAATTAACGAAATCGGCCTTGTTGGCGCATCGAGCAGCAGCTCAATTCCCTTGCTTTGGGCCGCGATAACATTGACGTTAATCACAGCATCAAGCATTTCCTCGAGCACAAATGGCGCGTCTTCTAACTCAAGCTTACCGGCTTCAATTTTAGAGAAATCCAGAATATCATTGATAATATGCAACAATGCATTGGCGGAGTTTTGGGCCTTACTCAGATAATCATGTTGGTGGTCATCAAGACTCGTGTGAAGCGCCAACTGAATCATCCCCATTACCCCATTCATCGGGGTACGGATTTCATGACTCATGTTAGCCAAGAACTCACTTTTATAACGGTTGGCCATTTCAGCGTCTTGCTTGGCCTCCATAATGTCCCGCTCAAACTCTTTACGTACAGTAATATTTTTATGAGTTCCTAACATCCGGGTTGGCTTATTATTCTCATCGTATTCCACGACACTACCGCGAGCCAAAATCCACTCATAATCCCCTGAATTGGTCAGCATTCTAAACTCATGCTCATAAGGCACACTGGGTTCATCCAAATGAAGGTTTATCTTATTGTAAACTGTTGGCCAATCATCTTTGTGAACCAGGCTTCTAAAGCCTTGCCAACTCGGTAAGCCTTCTCTTGGCTCATAACCAAGCATGGTAAAATACGCCGGGTTACAGTGAAGCTTATCGCTATGTAAATGCCAATCCCAAAGACCTTCTTCTACAGCATCCATTGCCAATGCATAGCGCTCTTCACTGTATCGAAGATTTTCCGCTGCCTGGTGCTCCTTGGTGATATCACGGGCTAAGCCAATCAACCCTAAAAGCTCACCATCAATCCCGGTATATGGTGTTTTCTTGGTTTCCCACAACTGCTCGTCACCTTCCACCATAATCCGCTGTTGCATGGTGACCGTCTGATGACTATTAATGACCTTGGCATCATGTCGTTCGAGGTAATTTGCCAATTGGGGTTCTAAGAAATCTTTACTTTTGCGACCGATTAGTTCTTCTTCTTTGAGTCCAAATAGGTGGTGTGCAGCGGTATTGCAACCGAGGAATTTTCCCTGGGTATCTTTATAAAAAATGACATCAGGGATAGAGTCAATTAACCCGCGCAGTAGGGCGTACTCATGCTCACGACGTTTATTCGTTTCACGTAATTTCTCGGTACGCTGTGCAACCTGCAAATCTAGTTGCCTGTTATCCTCAGCTAACTGTAGGGTGTAATTTTTATTTTCAGTAAAAGTTCGATTAATCAAGGTAAAGAATGGCTTCCAACCCATACTGATTTCTTTAGGCGGCTCCTGTGGCTCTTTTGCACAGTCTTCAAGGTAAAGCATTAACTTAGACGCTGGGCCGATAAACGACTTATTTGCTAACCAGTGTACTACCGAGACTAAAATTGATAGCGCTAGCATCAATGACACCAAGCTGATCACAAACTGGCGCCAAGAGTCTGCAAATAAATCCGACTCTAATTCAAAGTAAATAATTCGAAATGGCGCGTTTACCAAATCAATGGATTGAACATAGTAACCATTAATTAATTCACCTTTAGTCATATCAAATAATTTATCTGACGGTATTGACTGTAATTCAGGCGGTAAATATTCTGATAGCGGAATCGCTGGGCCCAGCTCAGTCTTATCATTTTCAGTGTTATACGCCATCACTTGCTGTGTTTTATCGAGTAAAAACATGTGCCCGGCAAGGTCAGCTTGCGGGATTAATTCTTTACTTAAACTCGATAAGGTAATATCAATCGCAATCGCGCCATAGAATTTATCCCCCATGTAAAGTGGCACACCAACCGTAGTCATCAAGCCTTTGCCCGCTTTATCCATGTAAGCATCGGTCCAATAAACAGATCGTGTCGGATTATTTTTTGCCAAAGCACCTAAATAAGCGGGGCTATCATAGGACTCTTCAGAGAAGCCATAGTCATCACCTGGCCACGGGTACATACCAATAAATTCACTGGCAGACAGGTAATAAACCCAAGCAGCATCGGGTACCATTTCCATCGCTACGGGAAAAGAGAGGTTCATTTCAAATAGCATGTCCATCTCGCGGTAATAATTATTACTGCGCTTTTCTAAATTACCTCGCCCTGAAATTAAACTACTTTCAAACTGATCCTGTACTTCCTCTTTAACATTGGGAATAATTTCAAATACTTCATCGATGGAGTTATAGGAGTAGTAATAATAGGACAGCAATAACTCTATCCGTGGCGCTTCAGCTAAACTCAGGTGTTTGGTCGCATACTGATTGAGCGAGCTAACCGCCCGTACGCCGGAATCAAGTAATAGTTCCACTTGATGCTCATGAGTTTTCACTTGAGCAAAACGCTCACTTAGAGAGTCACTACGATTTTTATTTAATACAATAAGGGAAGCTGCAACCGCTAAGGCCAATACCGCAAAATAAGTATAGAAAATAGTGCGATTATATTGAGATAAGATATTGGTTTTCACACCAGACTCCTAGAAAAAAGGGCCACACAAGATGCCGCCTAGTATAACCTAAATTGAGCCCTCATTAGTGACAATAAAAAACGAATTAATCAGTAAATATTTAACTTAATCCACATCCACGGGCTACACTTATAAAAATAGTGCTACATCAGCCCAAAATAGCCATGCAAAGTGGTTAGGCTTCATGTAATATACGCCACCGTTTTTATCTGGCTAGAGAGACTCTTGATATGCCTTACGTACTGGCTCAACGATGGATTAGTGATACCGAATCGGACCTCGGATTAGGTACTGTTGTTGCAGTGGAAAGCCGCTCAGTAACCGTTTTATTTTCAGCGACTGGTGAAAGTCGCCTATTCTCCCGCAACGACGCGCCGCTTACCCGCGTTATTTTCAATTCTGGAGACAGTGTTCAAAGCCATGAAGGCTGGTCGATGACCATCACCGAGACCAAAGAAGACAATGGCCTATTAACCTATATTGGCACCCGCGAAGACACCCAAGAAACGAACGTTGCTTTACGTGAAGTCATGCTTTGCCATAATATTCGCTTTAACAAACCCCAAGATCGCATGTTTGCCGGCCAAATTGAACGAATGAATCACTTTTCATTGCGTTATGATTGCCTGACTCAACGTCATGCGATGCAACAAAGTGATTTACTTGGCCTTGCGGGCACCCGCGCCAGCCTCATACCGCATCAGCTACACATCGCCAAAGAAGTTGGCTCGCGTTATGCTCCCCGCGTATTACTAGCCGATGAGGTAGGTTTAGGTAAAACAATTGAAGCTGGCATGATCATCCTGCAACAAGTCTTAACTGGCCGTGCCGAACGGGTATTAATTTTATTGCCAGACTCGTTACAGCATCAGTGGCTTGTGGAAATGCGCCGTCGTTTCAACCTAAACTTTGCAATTTTTGATCAAGAGCGCTGCGCAGAGGCAAACCTTGATGCTGAAAATCCATTTGATACCGAGCAATTAATCATCGCCAGTTTAAGCCTGTTGCGCAATAACACCCGTTATAAGCAAGCCCTTGATGGTGATTGGGATTTAGTCGTAGTTGATGAAGCACACCATTTGGAATGGAATAGCGAAAAGCCATCTCGCGAATACCGTATTGTTGAGGGATTAGCGCAAAACACGCCGGGTATTTTGTTGCTTACGGCAACACCAGATCAATTAGGCCACGAGTCCCACTTTGCCAGATTACGTTTATTAGACCCTGACCGTTTTTACGATTACCACAGTTTCCTAAATGAAGAGAAAGAATATCAACATGTGGCTAGCGCAGCCAATGCACTACTTGAAGAAGAGCATTTAACACAAGAAACGAAAGATACCTTGGTTTCGCTATTACAGGAACGCAGCATCACCGTATTCCTAAATGATATTGAGGCAAACCCCGACTCAAAATCACGAGAGACATTACTGCAAATGCTACTTGACCGTCATGGCACAAGCCGCGTCTTAATGCGTAATACTCGCCAAGCCGTGAAAGGGTTTCCACAACGCATAATCAATACTTATCCATTGCCGATGCCATCTCAGTATGCCACTTCAATTAAAGTGTCAAAAATGATGGGGGCTAACAAAAACATTGAAGCCAGTGCACTGCAGTCTCTTTATCCAGAAGAGATATTCCAGGAATTTGAAGGCAAAGACGCCTCTT
>CAKZQF010000056.1 GCA_937139475.1 uncultured Gammaproteobacteria bacterium
AATCACCAGTTAAAACATTATCGCTAGACCAAATTTTTAACTGAGTATTAGACTAATTGACGCGTCATATTGATTGAGAATCACTAGCAATAACGATTGTGGCTATGGTAGCATCCCCCGAAAATACCCTGTAAGCCAATATTCCCTCTATGCACACTAATACCATTGAGCAAATAATTCAACGTGATGTTGTGACTTGCTTACCTTCCCTTACTATTCGAGAAGCTACCCAATTAATGTGTCGCAGACACTGTAGCTCAATTGTGGTTATAGACTATAGGCGCCCAATCGGTATTTGGACTGAAGCAGACTCCCTTAAAGTTGATGTTAATAATCCCCAAGAATTTGAGCGGCCAATTGCCCAAGTAATGTCTAGGAATTTGCTAACATTCCCAATCGACTTATCGTTAGATGATGCTGCAGTCGTGTTAAAGCAAGAGGATATTCGGCATTTAATCGTTGTTGATCAGCAAGGTGATCTGCTTGGCATGGTGTCGCAAAGCGATGTTGTCGTGCATCAAGACGCCAAGTACTTTCTAAGTATGACGTCCGTCAGTGCAATTTTGCCAAAACATCAAGAGCAAGTAGTGGATAGTCAATCGAAACTTAGTCATGTGATTGACGCAATGAGAAAAAATAAACGTGATGCGATGATTGTTTCTGTTAATGGGGTACCGCATGGCCTAATTACAGAGCGAGATGTTGTACGAATCATTGCAACTGGTCAGGTCAATGTCGCTGTTGCTGAAGTAATGAGTGCACCATTACTGTGTGTTCCTCTATCGATGAGTCTAATCGCTGTACGTTCATTCATGGAAAATCGCCGAATTAGACACCTTGGTGTAAAGGGAGATAAAGGAGAGTTTATTGGGCTAATATCCTTTGCCGATATTTTAAAGCGTATTGAACAAGCCTATGTCAGTAAACTCCGTAGCGCATTAGCAGAGAGCAATCGACACCTTGTAGAAAATGAACGGAGCCTGCATTTAGCACATGCGCTCATTGAGGCAACCGAAGATGGCATTATGGTTACTGACGAGAATGCAATTATTCAATCGGTGAATCCAGCATTCTCTATATTGACTGGTTACGGTGAAGAGGAAGTGCTGGGCCGTCCGGCTCGGATTGTTAGTTCGGGAAAGCACTCCCAGGAGTTTTATCAGGCCATGTGGGAAACTGTAGAACGTTGCGGCAAGTGGCAGGGTGAGATTTGGAATCGGCGAAAAAGTGGTGAGATTTATCCCGAATGGTTAACGATAACTAAAATTAAAGAGCCGGGTAGCCATAAGGTTTTATATGCGGGCATTTTTAATGATATTAGTGAGCGCAAAGAAACTGAGGTCATGATCGAAAATCTGGCCTATTATGATCCGCTTACCCAATTACCTAATCGTCAGCTGTTAATCGATCGTTTGGATGCGGCGATTAAGGATATTGCTGACGATCAACAATTAGCGGTACTGTTTATCGATATCGACCATTTTAAGCGAATTAATGATTCACTTGGCCATACTTTTGGTGATGAGGTTCTATGTCAGATCACAAAGCGCCTACAGACCTGCATTGACAATGAAGATACGTTGGCACGTATTGGGGGGGACGAGTTGATCTTGATGGTACCAACATTGCGGGATCCTGCCGTTGTTTATCGTAAAGCACAAAGCCTGATTGAGACACTGGAGTTGCCTTTAACGGTTGAACACCGAGAATTGTTTGTTACCGCGAGTATTGGTTGTGCGATGTATCCACATGATGGTGATACCAGAGAAGAACTGTTAAGAAATGCTGATGCGGCAATGTACCGGGCTAAGAGTGACGGGCGCAATAGACTATGCCTTTATAGTGCTGATATGAATGAGCAGTCGCAGCTTCAGCTCGCTTTTGAGAATAAGTTGAGAAATGCGCTTAGGAATGAAGAGTTTTACTTGCTCTATCAGCCAAAAGTTGACGCTGTTAGCGGAAAAATGTTGGGTGTAGAAGCTTTAATTCGTTGGCATGAGCCAGAGCTGGGCCTTGTTTCACCTGACTGCTTTATCGGATTGGCGGAAGAGATTGGCCTGATTGACCAAATTGGTTATTGGGTACTAAAATCAGCGATGGAGCAGGGGGCTGCTTGGCATGCTGGTGGCCTTGAGGGGCTTAGTGTGTCGGTAAACTTATCAATAAAGCAGTTTTCCAACCAAGATATGCCTGAACAAATTAATAAGTTACTTGAGTTAACAGGATTTCCGGCTAGCTCGCTTGATATTGAGATAACCGAATCTCATATTATGACAAACCTTGAAAAGGTAATCAGTGATTTAACCTCGATTCGAGCGTTAGGGGTTAAAGTCTCTATGGACGACTTTGGCACAGGGTACTCTAGCCTAAGTATGTTGGCACAGTTACCGTTAGATAGTTTAAAAATAGATCGCAGTTTTATGCAAGGAATCCCTGAAAACAAAGATAATGCCTCACTTGTTTCTACGATTGTGTTGATGGCAAATAATCTCTCGTTAGACGTGGTTGCTGAGGGGGTTGAAGAGATCGAGCAGCTGCAATTTTTGCAGCAACTAGGTTGTCAGCAGATTCAAGGATATTATTATAGCAAGCCGTTGTTACCTAACGATGTTCTATCCTTTACTTGTGATTAGTCCGTACTTTGTGCCCTGATAACACTTGGGCGCTGGCTCATTTTCGCAAACCACTGTTGTAAATTAGGCAAATCATCTGTCAGCTCGATCTTTAGTACTCGCATAAAGTTTACAACACAAAACAGCGTTATATCCGCGATTGAAAACTTATTTCCTGCAATATAAAAGTGAGTTGTCAGTTGTTGCTCTAATGTAGGCAAAATATCTAGGTAGCGCTGTTTAGATTCAAGTCCCCATTCTTGATTGATATTCTCACGGTCAGTATAAATTCCTGATATATTTCTAAAGGCTTGCAACGCAGGAACTAGCACCTGAAACTCTACTAAACGATGCCACATTTCTATCCTGGCCACTTCTAATGGTGTGCTGCCAAATAAAGAATCATCTCGAATACCACTAACTGACTCTAAGTAGCGGCAAATGGCGACTGACTCGCTAATACAGGTGCCGTCATCAAGTTCAAGGTAAGGGATTAAACCGTTCGGCGCTTTTGCCTTAAATTTGGCAGTTAAATTTTCCCCTGCACGTATATCAACTTGAACATGCTCAATCGTTAGGCCTAGCTCCTCTAGAAAGATATTCACTCGTAGTGCGTTTGGTGCGCCTGCGTATTCATGTAGTTTCATTGTCACTTCACCTTAACTTAGCTAGTCATCTATTGATAATGAATAAAATAGTGCAAAAAATCAACGTATTTACGTAACCTAAATTTTAAGTAGTGGCGCTTGGTGCGATAGATCTTTATGCGGTGAGGTTTTATTAGTATGGTGAGGGCTGTTTATTCTAATTTACAGCTAGCTATCGTAAGGCCTGCTGGAGAGTGAGTTTATAATTACCTGATGAAAATCCTATATTTCGGTGGTCAAAAAAGCGGAAAGAGTAATGCCGCAGCACTTAAAGCAATAAGTTTAAGCGCATCCACGCCTTATTATGTTGCGACCTACGATGATTCTTATGATGATGAGGCGATGGCTGAACGAGTTGTTAAGCATCAGCAACAGCGCCAGCAAGATTTTATTACGCTTGAGCAAACAACAGATCTGGTAAAAGTTATTAAGCCGGGACATACCTATTTGGTCGATTGCCTGTCAATGTGGATATTTAATAATTTATCTTGCAGCGAGGAAGAGTTAATCAGTCAATTATCGCAACTGTTTGCCGTTGATTGTGATGTGGTGTTTGTACTAAATGATGTCGGAACCGGAGTGATCCCAATGGATGCTCAGTCACGGCGATTTGTTGACTTGAGCGGTATTATTGGTCAGTTTGTTGCGTCACAATGTGATGAGGTTTATCGGGTAAGTTTTGGCTTACCACAACAAATAAAATAGCCAGCAAAGCTGGCTATTTTACGGTTTTTTTATGCATGGCTCGCTAGTTTTAACCATGCTTGACGTTGTAATTCGAATGATTCTTGTAAATCGTTCAGCTGTTCTCTAAGCTGCTTTAAATCATATTCTTTTACTAACTTACGCTTTTTATCTTCAAATAATTTCTTTTTAAGTGAGTAGAAGGCGTTCAGTTTTACTACTAGTTGTTCATATTCTGCTTGTAGTTTTAGTTTCATTTCTTCTGCATCGTGGCGTAAATCTAAACGTTGATGGCTGCGCTTTAATACCATGGCAAGCTTTGCTTGTTCGATCTTTACTTGCGGTGTTTTACGCAAGTTACTTGCTAGGCCAACCATAGATAAGATTTTGATTAACCACTTGGTTGGATCATAGTGATACCATTTTATTCCATTGCGATAATCCATCTCAAAAATGTGGTGGAAATTATGGTAGCCTTCACCGTGAGTGAAAAGCGCCAATAATGCATTATCTTTGGCTGTGTTTTTATCTGTATAGGGCTGGCTACCCCACATGTGTGCCCAAGAGTTGATAAAGAAAGTGAAATGATGGCTTAGCACTAAACGCGTGACGCCGACAGCTATCAAGCTGCCCATCATATGACCACTTGCCAATCCTACTGCCACAGCAAACCCAACGTTAGTTAAGATGGTTAAAGCGAGATAATGTTTATGTTGCCACATCACGATAGGGTCTTTTTGTAAATCGCGGCAGTTGCTGTAATCGTTATAAGTATCAGCGTGGTAATGACGCAACATCCATCCGATATGAGAAAACCAAAAGCCTTTCTTGGCACTGTAAGGATCTTTGTCGTTATCATCGACGAATTTATGGTGAACACGATGATCGCTTGACCAATGTAATGCAGAGTTTTGCATCGCAAATGCGCCACCAATTGCGAAGAACAGTCGTACGCTCCAATGAGCATTATAAGTCTTGTGGGACCATAAACGATGATAGCCTGCTGTAATGGAGAGTCCACAATAAAATAGGCTAATTATTGCAGCAGTGATGACAAACATATCAAAGCCAATGGTTAACTGGTACCAGGGAACAAGGACTAATGTTGCTAATAATGTACTGGTGAAAATAATCACATTGGTCCAAATGAGAGGTGGCTTTGCCATGAGGTTTCCTAAATAAATCGATTGAGCTTACAAGTGTACGCTAATTGGCTTTATTTGTTCAAGTGCTGTTTTTACAAAGTATTGGCTTTTGATAAAATTCGCACCATTTTATTGTGTGAGATCAATGCTTCTATTACTCTATATATAACAGTTTAATTTTGGGTGTGGTTTAATGGGTGTTCGAGCTCAACAAAAAGAGAAAACGCGTCGTTCTTTAATCGATGCGGCCTTTAATCAGTTATCTGCTGAACATGGCTTTTCAAACTTAAGTTTACGGGAAGTGGCTCGGGAAGCCGGTATTGCACCAACATCTTTCTATCGACATTTTAAGGACATGGATGAGTTAGGGCTGACCATGGTTGATGAAGGTGGCTTAATGTTGCGCCAATTAATGCGTAAAGCACGGCAGCGTATTAACAAGGGTGGCAGTACGATTCGTATTTCTACAGATACTTTTATGGAATTTGTGGCATCGCATCCAAACGTTTTTCGTTTATTGCTGCAAGAACGTTCGGGTAATTCAGCGGCGTTTCGCCAAGCGGTTAATCGAGAGATTCGTCATTTTGTCGAGGAGCTAACTGATTATTTGACCCATAGTACTACGTTAAATAAAACATTAGCTACACTTCAAAGTGAGGCTATGCTTGTTATCGTTTTCAATGCGGGAGCAGAGGCGCTGGATATTACGTCGCAAGGACGCAGAGAGCTTGCTGAGCGAGTTATTTTACAATTACAGATGATTGCCAACGGAGCGCAATCAATGCATATAACTACGGAGATTGAATAAATGCTTTCGATTACATCTGAAGATAGAAAGGTACTAATTTTTTCACTTATTGCTGGGGCGAGTGCTAACGCCACACTTAGTGGGGTCACTCTAGCTGAAGTAGCCTTTTCCATTTTTCCGCTGCTTAGTTGCCTTTTGGCTTTCTATTGTATGCTGCAACAATATAAATCTAGGGCAATGGAGGGGGATATCCCGTTATTAACGGCGGCTAGTTTTATTGTTGGCGCACTTAGCTATGCGATATGTATCCGAGTATTGATGCCTGAAATCGGCAGTAACTTCTTGCCGCTGATGGTTTGTATGGGAATTGTCTTTTGGATGCTACATAAAGTGGGGCTATTCTCTGCCAATCAATCGGCGAGCGAATAGACCCACTGGAGTGCGTTTACTTTTTAGTAAGGTAAACGCCTGATTCCATATGATGGGTATATGGAAATTGATCAAATAGCGCAAAGCGACTGATATTGTGAGTTTGGGATAGCACTTCCAGGTTGCTCGCTAGTGTTTCAGGGTTACAGGATATATAAATTATATTGTCGTAATCCTGAATCATTTTTACTGTCTCGTCATCTAAGCCGGCTCTCGGTGGATCAACTAAAATTGTATTACAATTAAAGCTATTTAAATCAATTCCCTTTAAGCGTCTAAATTCGCGCTCACCGCGCATTGCGCTAGTGAACTCTTCTGCTGACATTCTTAAAATCGTGACATTCTCAATATTGTTTTCGCTAATATTGTATTGAGCTGAATCCACTGATGGTTTAGCTATTTCAGTTGCCAAAACGCGATCAAAGTTCTTTGCTAAAGCCAGAGAGAAGTTACCGTTGCCACAATATAATTCTAGTAAGTCGCCTGTCGCGTCCTTAGTGATATCTACAGCCCATTCAAGCATTTTCTGATTGATACCGCCATTAGGTTGAGTAAAACTGTTTTCTACCTGCTTGTAGATAAGCTCTTGGCCGGCAACATTGAGCTTCTCGATGACAAAATCGTCTTCTAAACAGATTTTCTGCTTGCGGGCACGGCCTATTAATTTCAGGTTAAACTGTTTGTTAAGGCGCTTGTTTAGCGCTTCGGCTGCCGCTTGCCATTTTTCATCCAGTTGGCGATGATAAAGCATCGACACGATTATTTCGCCGCTTAGTGTTGAAAGGTAGTCAATTTGAAATAGCTTAAAGCGCAGCGCCTGATTGCCTTTAAGTTCAGTCATTAGCGCGCTCATTACTTGATTAATCAGTAATGAAGCAGAAGGAAACTGATCTACCCGAACCTTTTCCTTGGTTTGAGAGTTAAATACAATATGATACAAGTCTTCGTTTTCGTGCCAAACACGAAACTCTGCTCTTAAGCGGTAATTTTTAGCTTCTGAACGATAACTTTCAAGCGCGGGCGGCTGAAATTGTGCGAAACGTTCTGTTAGAAAGTCTTCTTTTTCTGTTAGCTGCGTTTCATAGTTTGCAACATCAACGAGGCCTGGCAACATAGTATTTATCCTAAGGAAAATTAATGGCGCAGATTCTAGGGTAATTTATCTGATTGTCCAGTAAGATTGTGTGAAAATTAGACGAATATCGTTAAGTTTTATTCACAAATGCCGATAAAATATTATTGCAGTATTTTAGTTTGGAGCCATCATGAAAATTAATAAGCCAGTATCACAACCAAATCAGCATCTTATGCCTAAAAAGCCAACGGTTCGAGAGGGCGAGCAGCCTGTATCTGGCGAAGATGTAAAAAAAGATAGGCTGAATAATATGGCGTTTGCTGCAAATCAACAGCTCTTCATCGGTGCAAAATCACTGATGGCGGCGTTAAATAAACAACTTAATGTGGAGGGAAGCCTCAACTTTTCTCAATCCCAAAGTAAAACGTTAAATATAACAACAGAGCAATCTTCAATTCTTGATAAGATTGATGTTGAACCGATTTCGTTCGACTTTGAAGCGGTCGCTAAAAACGTGATGGAATTTGTATCTGGCGTAATTAAAGGAGCGAAGGAGAGTGGTGCCAGTGATGATAAGCTAAATGAAATGTTTGAGCAGGCAAGAGCTGGCGTTGATAAGGGGTTTGAGCAGGCGCGTGAGGAGCTTGGCCAGATGGACATGCTCAATAAAGATATAGAGCAGGGAATGGATAAAAGCTACGCTTTGATCCAGGATGGCATAATCAACTTACATAATGAGCTATTCAATCCACAGCAAAACTTTGATCTAGAATCGCAGTCTCTAATGATGTCAGAGCAAGAGCAAGGGACTATTGAGATAAACACGCTTGAAGGCGACAAAATTAGTATCAACTTTCAAAGTAATGCAAGTTTGCGCCACGCTCAATCACAGGGTGAGGACCAAATAAAGACAGAAGTTAGTTTAAGCAATAATCATTCGTTTAGTTTTGAAGTGCAAGGGAATTTGAATAAGGATGAATTAAAGGCGGTCTCAGCCTTAGTTAAAGATATTAGTAAACTTGCTGATGACTTTTTTAGTGGTGATTTTGAAAAAGCGTGGCAACAAGCAAATAAGTTAGATTTTGATCAGGCGCAAATTGCTCAGTACGCGCTAGATTTTCAGGAAGTAAAGCAGGTTGCCATTAAACAAAATTACCTAAGTGAAAATAGTACATCACCGATCGCAATGCTCTCTCCTTATATGAAAGACCTAAACAAAGTCATGAACCAAGGGCAGGAGCTATTCTCTGGTGATAATCTAAAACAAATGATGCAAGATGTCGCGCAGCAGCAACTTAATATTGTTGATACTATTGCTGATAAATCTAGCGCAGCGTTCACCGACTTCAATCAGCAACTATTACGCGCATTGGCAGCTTAGCTAACAAACTGCATAAGAAAGGCTTGTCGCGAACCTAGATATTAGGCGAGAATACGCTTATGAATTACTATTTTCGTTTTAGAGGTTATTTTTGACAGGGCAAATTCTAATGTTTGATTCTGGTGTCGGCGGCATAAGCGTGTTTAGAGAGATAAAACAACAACTGCCTCACGTTAGTATCGACTACCTCTTTGATAATGCTTTTTACCCCTATGGCCAGCTTAGTGAAACGCAATTGGTTGAGCGTATTACTTCGCTCATTAGTCGTGTGGTTGAAACCGAATCTCCCGCTTTAGTTGTTATTGCCTGTAACTCAGCTAGTACTGCAGCATTGCCAGCATTACGAGAATGTCTAAAGATACCTGTTGTGGGTGTGGTTCCCGCCATTAAACCTGCAGCGAGTCACAGTAAGCAAAATGCCATTGGGTTATTGGCTACAGAAGGGACTGTTAATAGAAGTTACATTACCGCACTTATTAATAGTTATGCAGCAAAGTGTAATGTCATAAAGATTGGTAGTAATGAATTGGTTGAAATGGCAGAGATGGCCTATAGAGGAACCAAGCCGTGCCTAGAGCGTTTGGCAAAAATCTGCGCTCCATTTAATAATAATGTTGATACGATCGTTTTAGGCTGTACTCACTTTCCCTTGTTAAGTCGCTATATTAATCAGGTTACTGACCACCAAATAATGCTAGTTGATTCTGGTAAGGCCATAGCAAGTCGAGTGGCGCAGTTGTTGTCTGGGGGTGAAATAAAAGCGCCCAGTCAACGAATTGACCGGGCGCTATATACAAAACCTAATTTGGATAATCCACTGATTGTTGGTTTACAACAGGAAGGGTTTAATCAAATTAACTTAATAAACTAATCTTGTGATACTTGACTAGAGTTATCTTGATTGGTCTTTTCTTTGGCTTCACGTACTTTTAAAACACGTTCTTGGAATTCTTGATCGTTAAGTGCCGACATCGCTTTTGCTGCACCTTTTTCATCCATCGTCACGAAACCGAAACCGCGACGACGGCCAGTCTGTTTATCTTTAACCAAGCGAACAGAACTTACTGAACCATATTTCTCGAATAACTCCCGTACCACAGCTTCATTTGCGCGATAAGGTAGATTACCAACATATAATGTCTGGCGAACTTCTGAAGCGCTTGCCGATGAACCGTTTGCTGCCGCAGGGATAAGTAGAGCAACTGTTGCACCGCCTAACGCGATACCTACTGCGAATACTGCTGCACAGCTAGCAAGGTTAGAAGCGATTAGAGGAAGTATAAAATAGCCGACTCCGGCTAATACAAATGTGATAAGAAAAGGACCAAATTTAGTAGCTTTCATAAAATAACCTAAAATTAATGAAGAAAAATAAAAACTTAACTGCGTTATAATAAAGGTCTTTTCGGCGTGATACTAGCTTTGTACCTAAAATAGGCTAAATATTACGCAAAATAAATGCTAAAACTGTACACTTGTTCTAACATTTATACTGGAAGCGCGTTTACATGATGAATGAAGCAGTTTTTTTAACCGTCCTGCTGGTTTATCGTGCGAACGAAATAAAAGATCAAATTAGCGCTTGCCAAGTTCCATTGGATCTCTATAATGCGCATCCACTGACACGGAGCAGCAATTGCTAAAGCG
>CAKZQF010000057.1 GCA_937139475.1 uncultured Gammaproteobacteria bacterium
CCTCGGGGTCTAAGCAACGCGCTTTTACCATCTCTGTGGTAAATACTGCGTGAAATACAAAGGCATCACGATATTGGTTTGCTCTAATGCGGATGAGCCTTGTGTACCCGTTAACTTAAAGGTTTTACTTGGAGTACATTTTTCAACGTAGGATGCCAACGATTTTGCTCTTGTACGTTTACCACTTTTGACCTCCACAGGGACGATATCGCCTTCATCGGTCGCCAAAATAAATTCGATTTCGGCGCGGGCGTCATTCCATGAATAGCTTGGGTCAACGCCAATGGCAGTGAGCTCTTGTTGCACAAAGTTTTCAGCCACATAACCTTTGTATTCATAGTTTTGTTGCTTAATTTCTTTATAACTGCTGCCGAGCATATGATTAAGCAGGCCCACATCAAACAGAAACAGTTTCACCATATTTTCTTTTTTATAGGCCGCTAACGGAGATTTCGGCAATCCTTCAATAGGGTAGTTTGGCAAAGCTAAGCGGCAGCAGTTAAGCCAATGGATCGCGGTTTCAAAATCGCTATAACGAGATTTACGCTCATGCACATGCTTAAATTTAAAGCGTTTAACCGACTCATCGCTGACAAGTGATAGCTGGGCTGGAATGCTATTAAATACCGATTCAATCAGTGTGGCGTCGACCTTGCCCGCGTACTTACCAAAATCGCGGCGATAACCTTCCACTAAATCGGCATGAATTTTTGTGACTTTTTCAACACGCTCTAGAATGCTTGAATCCTTATACTGATACCAAGCAGAAACGGCTTCCGGCATACCACCAGTAAAAAAGTAGTCAGTGAGTTTGTCCATCAATTTGGTGTGTACTGCCGGTGTGCTTGCTTGACTATCAAATGCTTTGATCAGCGCTTGCTCGTTGGATGCGTAAATAAATTCTTGGAAGGTCAGTGGTCGTAAATTGTATTGTTCTACCTTGCCCACAGGGAAGGTGTTGAGCAAACCAATATTCGAGCCGCTGGCAGCGACAAAATAGGACGGTGCTTTTTCAGCAAAGTACTTTAGTGAGGTAACGGCACGTTCACATTCGCCAATTTCATCTAATATCAGCAGATCGGTTTCTGGGTTGAACGCTTGGTTGGTTAACAACTCAATGTTCATTACTAGCTCGTCAGGTGACAGAGAGCCATCGAACGCTTCTTTGTAAGCAGGGTTTTCAAGGAAGTCGATACGAAGGATGTTGGCAAAGGTGTTCCCAAATAACTCTTGTAGCAGATAGGTTTTACCTGTTTGTCTTGCACCATCGATCAATAATGGCTTGCGCACCGGTTGATTTTTCCATGCTATTAGGGCGTTTAGTAAGTTGCGCTGCATTGTCATTTCCCGCCAATTAAGACTGTTAACTGCCTGTAGTATAACTCAGTCTACACTTTTACGCGCAGAAAAGTG